>NZ_JBYOJS010000001.1:571377-729749 GCF_057798895.1 Cupriavidus sp. 22TCCZM04-2 | reverse complement strand
TTGCCAAGCGATCGCGGGTCTGCCCTGCGAATCGGCTGTTCTTTAACAATATGGGATGTAGTAAAGGTGTCGCGCGAGCGTTGATGAGACGCTGCAGTAACCAACGCGATACCGGGTTGTGATTGTATCAACCAAAATGTATTTAAGTGATCGAAAGATGACTTGGAATACGGCACAAATGCGAGAACTCACCTGTAGCGAAGGGTCTCACTGAGACACACTCGTTATAGGGTCAAGCGAACAAGTGCATGTGGTGGATGCCTTGGCGATCACAGGCGATGAAGGACGCGGTAGCCTGCGAAAAGCTTCGGGGAGCTGGCAAACAAGCTTTGATCCGGAGATGTCCGAATGGGGAAACCCGGCCCGAATGGGTCATCCCTGGCTGAATACATAGGCCAGGGAAGCGAACGCGGCGAACTGAAACATCTAAGTAGCTGCAGGAACAGAAATCAACCGAGATTCCCAGAGTAGTGGCGAACGAAATGGGAAGAGCCTTGTACTCTTTAGCAGTGTTGTTAGCAAAACGGGATGGAAAGCCCGGCCATAGCAGGTGATAGCCCTGTATGCGAAAACAGCGTTGTGGAACTAGGTGTACGACAAGTAGGGCGGGACACGTGAAATCCTGTCTGAAGATGGGGGGACCATCCTCCAAGGCTAAATACTCGTGATCGACCGATAGTGAACCAGTACCGTGAGGGAAAGGCGAAAAGAACCCCGGGAGGGGAGTGAAATAGATCCTGAAACCGCATGCATACAAACAGTCGGAGCCTGGAAACGGGTGACGGCGTACCTTTTGTATAATGGGTCAGCGACTTACATTCAGTGGCAAGCTTAACCGATTAGGGCAGGCGTAGCGAAAGCGAGTCCGAACAGGGCGTTCAGTCGCTGGGTGTAGACCCGAAACCAGATGATCTATCCATGGCCAGGTTGAAGGTGCGGTAACACGTACTGGAGGACCGAACCCACTAACGTTGAAAAGTTAGGGGATGAGCTGTGGATAGGGGTGAAAGGCTAAACAAATCTGGAAATAGCTGGTTCTCTCCGAAAACTATTTAGGTAGTGCCTCGTGTCTCACCTTCGGGGGTAGAGCACTGTCATGGTTGGGGGGTCTATTGCTGATTACCCCGCCATAGCAAACTCCGAATACCGAAGAGTGCAATCACGGGAGACAGACATCGGGTGCTAACGTCCGGTGTCAAGAGGGAAACAACCCAGACCGCCAGCTAAGGTCCCCAAATATAGCTAAGTGGGAAACGAAGTGGGAAGGCTAAAACAGTCAGGAGGTTGGCTTAGAAGCAGCCACCCTTTAAAGAAAGCGTAATAGCTCACTGATCGAGTCGTCCTGCGCGGAAGATGTAACGGGGCTAAGCTATATACCGAAGCTGCGGACGCACAGCAATGTGCGTGGTAGGAGAGCGTTCCGTAAGCCTGTGAAGGTGTCTTGTAAAGGATGCTGGAGGTATCGGAAGTGCGAATGCTGACATGAGTAGCGATAAAGGGGGTGAAAGGCCCCCTCGCCGTAAGCCCAAGGTTTCCTACGCAACGTTCATCGGCGTAGGGTGAGTCGGCCCCTAAGGCGAGGCAGAGATGCGTAGCTGATGGGAAGCAGGTTAATATTCCTGCACCGTCGTATGATGCGATGGGGGGACGGATCGCGGAAGGTTGTCCGGGTGTTGGAAGTCCCGGTCCCTGTAGTGGAGAAGGCGCTTAGGCAAATCCGGGCGCGTAATTCAAGGCTATGGGGCGAGCGGCCTAGTGCTGCGAAGCAATTGGAAGTGGTTCCAAGAAAAGCCTCTAAGCTTCAGTCATACGAGACCGTACCGCAAACCGACACAGGTGGGCGAGATGAGTATTCTAAGGCGCTTGAGAGAACTCGGGAGAAGGAACTCGGCAAATTGGTACCGTAACTTCGGGATAAGGTACGCCCTGGTAGCTTGACTGGCCTGCGCCAGAAGGGTGAAGGGGTTGCAATAAAATGGTGGCTGCGACTGTTTAATAAAAACACAGCACTCTGCAAACACGAAAGTGGACGTATAGGGTGTGACGCCTGCCCGGTGCCGGAAGATTAAATGATGGGGTGCAAGCTCTTGATTGAAGTCCCGGTAAACGGCGGCCGTAACTATAACGGTCCTAAGGTAGCGAAATTCCTTGTCGGGTAAGTTCCGACCTGCACGAATGGCGTAACGATGGCCACACTGTCTCCTCCCGAGACTCAGCGAAGTTGAAGTGTTTGTGATGATGCAATCTCCCCGCGGCTAGACGGAAAGACCCCATGAACCTTTACTGTAGCTTTGCATTGGACTTTGAACCGATCTGTGTAGGATAGGTGGGAGGCTTTGAAGCGTGGACGCTAGTCTACGTGGAGCCGTCCTTGAAATACCACCCTGGTTTGTTTGAGGTTCTAACCTTGGCCCGTGAATCCGGGTCGGGGACAGTGCATGGTAGGCAGTTTGACTGGGGCGGTCTCCTCCCAAAGTGTAACGGAGGAGTTCGAAGGTACGCTTGGTACGGTCGGACATCGTACCTAAAGTGCAATGGCAAAAGCGTGCTTAACTGCGAGACCGACAAGTCGAGCAGGTGCGAAAGCAGGACATAGTGATCCGGTGGTTCTGAATGGAAGGGCCATCGCTCAACGGATAAAAGGTACTCTGGGGATAACAGGCTGATACCGCCCAAGAGTTCATATCGACGGCGGTGTTTGGCACCTCGATGTCGGCTCATCTCATCCTGGGGCTGTAGCCGGTCCCAAGGGTATGGCTGTTCGCCATTTAAAGAGGTACGTGAGCTGGGTTTAAAACGTCGTGAGACAGTTTGGTCCCTATCTGCCGTGGGCGTTGGAATCTTGACGGGGGCTGCTCCTAGTACGAGAGGACCGGAGTGGACGTACCGCTGGTGTACCTGTTGTCTCGCCAGAGGCATCGCAGGGTAGCTATGTACGGAAGAGATAACCGCTGAAAGCATCTAAGCGGGAAACTCGCCTGAAGATGAGGATTCCCTGGCGGCTTGACCGCCTTGAAGGGTCGTTCGAGACCAGGACGTTGATAGGCTGGGTGTGGAAGCGCAGTAATGCGTTAAGCTAACCAGTACTAATTGCCCGTAAGGCTTGATCCTATAACCAGTGTGTTTTAGCCTGGTGAGAGAATCGCCTGTGCCGTGCGTTGACAAGCACAACCCAAGACTACAGAACTACATCCCGAATTGGTGAGGTTGACCGCGTCAGCCTCACAACCCCTTATGCCTGGTGACCATAGCGAGTTGGAACCACCCCTTCCCATCCCGAACAGGTCCGTGAAACGACTCCGCGCCGATGATAGTGCGGATTACCCGTGTGAAAGTAGGTCATCGCCAGGCTCTTACAACGCAAAACCCCTCGACAGCATGTGCTGCGAGGGGTTTTTGCTTTGGCGGCCGGTGCCATAAGCACGATCCCGCCAACCTCTGATCGTTTCCGGCTGTTGTTTGCCTGCGATTGAGGGTACCGGAGTATTACGGGCGTGCACCGCTTCTGATAACGTCCATCCCAAGTCCGGGGCTAACCGGGATGAAGCAGTCTGCCGCGCGCAAAACGCGGCAAGCAGTACGTAATACAAAGGCCCGCTGCAAAGCAGCAGTGCGGGCGGATTTCCGGAAGCAGGGGGTCACATGGCGGCCAGGACGTATCGGCTTGTATTGACTGGCGTGGCGGTCGCGCTGACGTTGGCGGGATGCGCATCGACGCAGGTCAGTCCGCCTCCAGACCCCGCATCGATGGCGGCCGCTTCCTCCATCGATTGCAAGGTCTTCGCGGCACGCGCCGCGGTGGACGCAAAAGGCCCTGCCGATGTGCCGGTGGCCGATGCAATGACTGCCGCAAACGAGCAAGCGGTCGAGGCGGAAGCCGGCGATGATGGCGATGCCGCGCCCCCTCCGCTTCTGGCGAGCCTCCCAAGGTTTTCCGCTGCACCCCTGCAGAACCGCCTCCCAGTCGGCTGGCAACCCTGGACAATCAACCGCAATAAGATCCCGACACGCTATACGCTGGCCGAAGTGGATCAACGCGTCGTCGTCCACGCCCAAGCGGACAGTTCCGCTTCCGGCCTCTACGTGCCCTTGCGCGAACGTGATGCCGGCATGGTGCGCTGGACCTGGAAAACCAACGGCATCATCCGCAACGCGGACAACGGCCAGGGCAATCGCGAAGATTCTCCGCTGCGGCTGTTTGTCGCGTTCGACGGCGACAGGAGCAGCCTGTCACTGAAGGATCAGCTCATGTACGAAATGGCGCGTCTGACGACGGGCCGTGAAATGCCGTACGCAACGCTGATGTATATCTGGGGCGGCAAGCGCCCCGAGGGCTCGGTCCTGCCTAATCCCCATACCGATCGTGTCCGCATGATCGTCGTGGATAGCGGCACGAAGCACGCCAATGAATGGCGTTGTCACGAGCGCGACCTGCGCGCCGACTACCGCAAGGCCTTTGGCACGGACCCCGGCCGGGTCATTGCCGTCGGCATCATGACCGATACCGACAACACCCGCAGCAAGGCCGAGTCCTGGTACGGCGATATCGCGCTGGACTAGATGGTCATGGGCCGCCAACCGGTTCGCTGAGCGCCAGCACCGCGAACGACGCAAGCCAGTGCGTCGCGACATAGCCGCCACCAAAGGCCTGCGGCAGCGAGGCTTCGATATGGTCCGACCAGGCGCGTATCGCCAGCGGCCGCAAGTCCTCGGGCAAGGCTGGCTCAAGCATGCGCCAGCACCACGCCCGTGACAGGTTGAGACCGTCGAGGTGCGTCATCTTCGGGTCGGTGCGATCGGCGACCGCCACGGGTGTCAGCCAGTTCGCCAGCTCCGTGCGCGGCGGGGCGAACAGCTCCCACCATTCGGCAAAGGCGCATCCGTCCATAACGGCGTGCATCAGCACAGCCTCCGTCAACCCGCCCGAGAGGAATTCATCACCGCCAGGTTCATAGCGGGCAGGGTAGCGCTGATCGTGGCCAAACCAGCGATGCGCGCGCCGGACAATGGCCCGGCGCAGCGCGTGATGCTGGTCCGTGCGCGCATAATAGAGCGCCATGATCAGCGCAAACGCGCTGTTGAAGTGCGTGCCGGTACGGACCGGGAAATCCGCCACATCGAGATAGTCGACAAGCTGCTGCGCCAGATGCCGTGCCAGCGGCGCACAGCATTCGGCCCATCGGGCCGCCTGCGCATCGTGCGCGCCGGCGGACTGCAGCTCTCCCTGCAACCGCAGCAGCCAGGCCCAGCCATAGGGCCGTTCGAACGTGCGCGACGCCGGCCGCTGGAAGTACGCCAGCTCTGCTTCCATTGCCTCGGGCCGAAACTGACGGTCCAGCGTAGTCCTGATCCGCGATGCCTGGTCAAGGTCGGGCCAGATCGACAGCAGGCGGACCAGCATCCAGTGCATATGCACGCTGGAGTGCCAGTCATAACTGCCACAGAACACTGGATGCAGGACGCCGGGGTCGAGTGGCTCCCCAGGCCCTGTCATCATGTGCTCCAACTTGTACGGATAGCGGCGCCCGACATTCTCCAGCGCCACCCGGGCAAAACCCTCCGCCGTATTTCGATCGAGTGCGATGCGCGCCATGGCTGTCGTGCTCGCTCAGGCCGGTGCCAGCCATTTTTCCACCAGCCTGACAAAGAAGGTCGCCCCGACGGGTAGCAGCTCGTCGTTGAAGTCATAGCTGGGGTTGTGCAGCATGCACGGCCCCATGCCGTGGCCCGATTCGCGGTGCGCGCCGTCGCCATTGCCAATGAACAGATAGCAGCCCGGTTTCTCCTGCAGCATGAAGGAGAAATCCTCCGCGCCCATCGTCGGCTCGACGTCGGCATCGACGCTTTCGGGGCCAACCAGCGCGGCGGCCACGCCGGCTGCAAATTCGGCTTCCGCCGCACTGTTGATGGTCGGCGGATAGTTGCGGTGGAATTCGTATTCGACCGAGCAGTCGAAGGCCGCCGCCACTGCCCGCGAGACTTCCCCCAAGCGCCGCTCGATCAGGTCGAGCACCGGCAAGGTAAAGGTGCGTACGGTGCCCCCAATCCAGGCCTGGTCCGGCACGATGTTGGTTGCATCGCCGGCATGGAACTGCGTGACGGAAATCACCGCCGTGTCGATCGGCCGCTTGTTGCGCGTGATGATGCCTTGCAGCGCCGACACGATCTGCGCGGCGGTGAACACGGGATCATTGCCGTTGTTCGGCATGGCCGCATGCGCGCCCTTGCCGCGCACGACGATGCGGAATTCGTTGCTCGATGCCATCAACGGACCGGCGCGGGTGCCGAAGGCGCCGACCGGCATGCCGGGCCAGTTGTGCATCCCGAATACGGCATCGCAAGGGAACCGCTCGAACAGGCCGTCCTTGATCATCTCGCGCGCCCCGCCGCCGCCTTCCTCGGCCGGCTGGAAGATCAGGTTGACCGTGCCATCGAAGTTGCGGTGCTCGGCCAGATAGCGCGCCGCGCCGAGCAGCATCGCCGTATGGCCATCGTGGCCGCAGGCATGCATGCGGCCGTCATGCTGCGAGCGGTGGCCGAAGGTGTTGGCCTCCTGCAGCGGCAGCGCATCCATGTCGGCGCGCAGGCCGATGCTGCGCTGGCCGTTGCCCTGGCGGATCACGCCGACGAGGCCGGTCTTTCCCAGTCCACGGTGGACTTCGATGCCCCAGGATTCCAGCGTGCGCGCGACCACGTCGGCGGTGCGCTGTTCCTCGAAGCACAGCTCGGGATGCGCGTGGATGTCGCGTCGGATCGTGCGGATTTCGGCTTGCGCCTGCAGGATTTCAGGGATGAGCTTCATGGTGCAGGAGCCGGTGCGGCTGGCGGTTGGATACCCCCGATCATACGATGCCCGCACCGAAAGCGCCAAAGCGCGCCGGTTCGCGCCCCGCGTGACGCGCAAGGACGGCATCGCAATGGCGCAGTGCAATACAGGTGGGTGGGTTTCCCCCAATGCCCGGTTTCGTTGGCTGCTGGAACAGTTCATGCTTGAAGTGCCCGGCCGGCAATACCGTCGTCACCTGATGCCCGACCGCACCAGAATGCAGCTTCCCTGGAGGATGGCTGCGCGCGCGCATTGCCGATCCTAACGTCTGCTTCACTTGTCCCTGGGAGAATTGCGCGATGTCCCTTCGCACATTCAAGAAGGCATTTGGTGCTGTCGCGGTAGCCGGGGCCATGAGCCTTGCGCTGGCCGGCGCAGCGCAGGCCGCTGATCTCAAGCTGGCCATGAGTTCGCCGCCAACCTCGATGGATCCGCACTTTTACAACCTGTTCTCGAACATCAACGTGTCGGAGCACGTCTTCGACTCGATGATCAAGATGGATCCCGACAGCCGCATCATTCCCGGCCTGGCGGAGTCCTGGAAGATGATCAACAACCTGACGTGGGAGTTCAAGATCCGCCAGGGCGTGAAGTTCCACGACGGCTCCGAGCTGACCACCGAAGACATTGCCTGGTCGCTCGATCGCCCGGCCACTATCCAGAACAGCCCGGGCAAGTTCGACGTCTACACCAAGGCGATCATCAACAAGAAGATCATCGACAAGTACACCATTCAGCTGACCACCAACCAGCCGTATCCGCTGATGCTGAACGACCTGACGTCGATCTTCATCGTGCAGAAGAAGGCGACCCAGGGGCTCAGCTCGGATGACTTTGCACAAGGCAAGGGCATGGTCGGCACGGGCCCGTTCAAGTTCGTCAGCTACGCGCGCGACGATCGGGTCGAACTGGTGCGCAACAATGATTACTGGGGACCGAAGCCCGCCTGGGACAAGGTGACGCTGCGCTTCATTCCCAATCCCGCCACGCGCCTGGCCGCGCTGCTGTCCGGCGATGTGCAGGCGATCGAGAACGTGCCGACGCCGGATCTGCCGAAGGTGCGCAGCGATCCCAAGCTGTCGTTCTTCTCGAAGATCTCGCACCGCGTGATCTACCTGTACTTCGATGCCAAGCGCGACAAGTCGCCTTACGTCACGACGAAGGACGGCCAGCCGATGGACAAGAACCCGCTGAAGGATGCGCGCGTGCGCAATGCCATCAGCATGGCCATCAACCGGCAGGGCATCAAGGACCGGCTGATGGAGGGCCTGTCCGAGCCGACCAACAACCTCGTGCCGCCCACGCTGTTCGGCTATAACCCGAACCTCAAGACCGTCAAGTACGACCCGGAGGGCGCAAAGAAACTGCTCGCGGAAGCCGGCTACGCGAACGGCTTCGGCGTGACGCTGCACACGCCCAACAATCGCTACGTCAACGACGAGAAAATCGCCCAGACCATCGCGCAAAACCTCACGCGCATCGGTATCGTGACGAGGGTGGAAGGCATGCCTATGGCCACGTATTCGTCCAAGGGCATCAAGCACGAATGGTCGTTCGGTCTGCTTGGCTGGGGCGCCCAGACCGGCGAAGTCAGCTCGCCGCTGCGCGCGCTGCTGGCGTGCGAGGACAGCAAGAAGGGCTTCGGCACGACGAACTGGGGCCAGTACTGCAACCCGAAGATGGACGTCGTGCTCGAGAAGGCGCTGTCCACCGTCGATGACGGCGAGCGTTCCAAGCTTCTGCAGGAGGCCACCGCCATCGCCATCCACGACGGCGGTATCATCCCGATCCACCAGCAGGTGACCACCTGGGCCACGCAGAAGGGCATCGTCTATGTACCGCGTACCGACGAACGTACCTATGCGCACAACTTCAAGCCGCAATAAGCGGCGCCGTCCGGTCGCCTGCGGATAGTCATCGCGGCAACGCGCATCATGCAGGCTGCGCCAGGCACGGGCGCGGCCTGCAACGGTGTGCGAAAGGATAGTGGTCTGACATGCTGGTCTTTATCATCCGGCGGCTGATGCAGAGCGTGGTCGTGCTCTTCATCATGTCGCTGCTCGTTTTCCTTGGTGTCTTTGCCATCGGCAATCCCGTCGACCTCCTGATCAATCCGCAGGCGGACCAGGAAGATATCCGGCGCACCATCGCCGCGCTCGGGCTCGACAAGCCGCTCTGGGAGCAATATCTCGTCTTCCTGCAGAATGCGTTGCACGGCAACCTGGGCACTTCGTTCGCGCACGGCACGCCCGCGCTCAAGCTGATCTTCGAGCGCATGCCCGCAACGATGGAGCTTGCCGTGTTCGCGATCCTGCTGGCCATCGTGCTCGGTATTCCGCTTGGCCTGTGGGCCGGCCTGCGCCCCAACGGCATCGCGGGCAAGTCGATCATGACGGTGTCGATCCTCGGCTTTTCACTGCCCACCTTCTGGGTCGGCCTGATGCTGATCATGGTCTTTGCCGTGCAGCTCGGCTGGCTGCCCTCGAACGGCCGCGGCGAGACCGTGCGCGTGCTTGGCATCCCGCTGAGCTTCCTGACCGTCGATGGCATCCGCCACCTGATCCTGCCGGCAGTGACGCTGTCGCTGCTCAATATCGCGATGGTGATCCGCCTGACGCGCGCGGGCACGCAGGAGGCCATGCTGCAGGACTACGTGAAGTTCGCGCGCGCCAAGGGCCTGTCCAACGCTCGCATCGTCGGCGTGCACGTGCTCAAGAACATCCTGATCCCGATCGTGACCGTGATTGCGCTGCAGTTCGGCTCGATCATCGCGTTCGCGATCGTGACCGAATCGATCTTCGCCTGGCCCGGCATGGGCAAGCTGATCATCGATTCGATCCAGCTGCTCGACCGACCCGTGATCGTCGCGTACCTGATGGTGATCGTGACGCTGTTCATCCTGATCAACCTGGCGGTGGACATTGTCTACAGCATGCTCGATCCGCGCGTGCGCATTGCCGACAACAAGGGCTGAACCATGACTGCCGCCACCGCAGACCAAGCGAAGACCGCGCGCGAGCAGACGCCGCTGCGCCGCTTCGCCGCCGAATTCCTGTCCAGCAAGATTGCCGTCGCGGGGCTGATCACGCTGATCGTCATCATCCTGATTGCCCTCTTCGCGCCTTGGCTGGCGCCGCAGAACCCGTATGACCTGGCCACGCTGGACGTGCTCGATGCGCGCCTCGCGCCCGGAGAGCAGGCCGGCAATGGCATGACGTTCCTGCTCGGCTCCGACGAGCAGGGTCGCGACATCCTGTCCGCGGTCATGTACGGGCTGCGCATCAGCATCGGCGTGGGCGTGGTCAGCACGATCATCGCGCTGTTGCTCGGCGCCACGCTGGGCCTGCTTGCGGGCTTCCTGGGCGGACGCACCGAGGCTTTCATCATGCGCGTGGCCGACCTGCAGCTTTCATTTCCGCCGATCCTGCTGGCGCTGATCCTGCTGGCGTTCCTGCGCCCCGGCATCGGCAATATCGTGATCGCGCTGGTCGCCGTCCAGTGGGCTTACTACGCGCGCACCACGCGCAGCGCGGCGCTGGTGGAACGCCGCAAGGAATATATCGAGGCCGCCACCTGCCTGGGCCTGCCGCCGGGGCGCATCATGTTCCGGCACCTGCTGCCCAACTGCCTGCCGCCGCTGATCGTGATCGCGGCGCTGCAGGTGGCATCGGCCATCACGCTCGAGGCGACGCTGTCATTCCTGGGGCTGGGCGTGCCGATCACCGAGCCTTCGCTGGGCTCCCTGATCGCCAATGGCCAGCAGTACATGCTGTCGGGCAAGTACTGGATCAGCTTTTTCCCGGGTATCGCGCTCGTCGTGACCATCGTCGCCATGAACCTGGTGGCCGACCAGTTGCGCGACGTGCTGAACCCGCGCCTGCAGACGCAATAGGGAAGGGAGTGCAACATGGCACAACCAACCCTGGTAGTGGAACACCTCAAGACGCAGTTCTTCACGCGCGGCGGCATTGCCAAAGCCGTGGACGACGTGTCGTTCACCGTCGGCCGCGGCGAGATCATGGGCCTGGTCGGCGAATCCGGCTCGGGCAAGTCGATGACGGGCTATTCGATCATGGGCCTGATCGACCCGCCGGGCAAAGTGGTCGACGGCCGCATCGCGCTGACCAGTCGCGACGGCGTCACGCGTGACCTGCGCGCGCTCACGCCCGCGCAGCAGCGCGACGTGCGCGGCAACCGCATCGCCATGATCTTCCAGGACCCGATGATGACGCTGAACCCGGTCCTGCGCATCGATACGCAGATGATCGAGGCGGTGATGGCGCACGAGCGGATCAGCAAGGCCGCCGCGCGCGAGCGCGCCCGCAATGCGCTCGCGCGCGTGGGCATTCCGTCGCCGGACGAGCGGCTGCTGGCGTATCCGCACCAGTTTTCCGGCGGCATGCGCCAGCGCGTGGCGATTGCCATCGCGCTGCTGAACAAGCCCGACCTGATCATTGCCGACGAACCCACCACGGCGCTCGACGTGACGATCCAGGGCCAGATCCTCTACGAGATGCAGACGCTATGCCGCGAATCGGGCACGGCGCTGATCTGGATCACCCACGACCTGTCGGTCGTCGCGGGCCTGGCCGATTCAGTGTGCGTGATGTATGCCGGCAGGATCGTCGAATCCGGAGACGTGCGCCAGGTGCTGGAACATCCGGAGCATCCCTATACGCACGGGCTGATCGGCTCGGCACCGTCGCGCAACCCGCGTGGTGCGCCGCTGAAGCAGATCCCCGGCATGACACCGTCGCTGCTGAACCTGCCCGGCGGCTGCTCGTTCCGCGAGCGCTGCCCCTATGCCACCGAGATCTGCAAGACCGAGCCACTGCTGGAGACCGCGGCCGACGGCCGGCGGCTGCGATGCTTCCATCCGGTGATGTCCCGGCAGGAGGCCGCATGAGCGAAACGGACCTGGATACCCCTGCCATGACCGACAGACCATCGCAGCCGGCTACGCCGCCGGCACCGCTGCTGGCACTGCGCGGCGTTTCGAAGCGCTTCGTCAAATCACTGGATACCGCGGCGCGTATCGCCAACCTGTTCGGCGCGCGGGCTCGCGAAGAGGTCGTGCACGCAGTCGACCGGGTCGACCTAAGCATCGGGGAGGGCGAGGTGGTGGGGCTCGTCGGCGAGTCCGGGTGTGGCAAGTCCACGCTGGGCCGCATGGCGGTCGGCCTGCACACGCTGACCGAAGGTGAGCGGCTGTGGCGTGGCACCAACCTTGACCACTTGCCGCCGGAGAAGCGCCGCGAGAAACAACTCGCGATCCAGATGATCTTCCAGGACCCGTATGCGTCGCTCAATCCGCGCTTGCGCGTGATCGATATCGTCGGCGAGGCGCCGGTCGTACATGGCATGGTTGCGCGGGGCGAGCAGAAGGCCTACGTGGAAGACATGCTGGTGCGCGTGGGGATGGACCCGACCGTGTTGCGCCGCTTTCCGCACCAGTTCTCGGGCGGGCAGCGCGCGCGCATCGGCATTGCCCGCGCGCTGGCGGTGAAGCCGGAATTCCTGGTGTGCGACGAATCGGTGGCGGCGCTCGATGTATCGATCCAGGCCCAGGTGCTGAACCTGTTCATGCGCCTGCGCCAGGACCTGAACCTGACCTATCTCTTCATCAGCCACGATCTCGGCGTGGTCAAGCACATCAGTGATCGCGTGGTGATCATGTACCTGGGCCGCGTGGTGGAGTCGGCGCCGACCGAGCAAGTTTTCGCCGCCCCCAACCATCCGTACACGCAGGCATTGCTGGCGGAAGCGCCGAAGCTGGAAGTCGGCAAGAAGACCTATGTGGCGATCCGCGGCGAGATTCCCTCGCCGCTGCATCCGCCCACGGGCTGCCATTTCCATCCGCGCTGTCCGCATGCGATGCCGCGCTGCACGGCGGAGCAGCCATTGCTGAAGGAGATTGCTCCGGGGCGCCTCTCGGCGTGCCACCTGAACGACATGGCATAGGCTCCGCAACCCTTAGCGAATCACCTGCCCCTTCGAGTTGATGATCGTCATCTCCACGAACTTCGACCCTACGTGGTTTTCGGGCGTGAAGTTGACGATGAAGCCGCCCAGGTCGACATTGCGCATGCCTTCCAGCGATGCCACCAGCCGTTCGCGCGTCAGGTCCTTGCCCGCGCGGCGCAGGCCCTCCGTGAACGCCTTGGCAGCGATGAAGCCCTCGATGCCGACGTAGTCGAATTCATCCGGCTTGCCGGTCGCCTGCAGCAGGCGCAGGTATTCACGCACCACCGGCAGCGTGGCGTTGCCCGGGTGCGGCATGACCTGCGAGATGATCACGCCGCTGCCCTGCGGGCCGAGTTCGCGCGCCAGCGCCTGCGTGCCGACATAGGACACGTTGTAGAACTGGCCGGTGTAGCCGCGGCGCAGTGCTTCCTTCACGAAGGCCCCGGCGGTGCGATAGGCACTGATCAGCACCACTGCGTCGGGCTGGGCCTTCATCGTGCCCTGCATGGCATCGCCAATCTCGACGGTGTTGCGCACCACGTTTTCACGCGCCACGATCTGCACGCTGCTGTCCGGCGATGCCTGCAGCGCACGCGCCAGCCCTTCCAGGCCGGCCTTGCCGTAGGCGTCGTCGTTGTAGACCACGGCCACGCGCTTGAGCCCGGTGGTGCGGATCTGGCGGACGATGGCGGCGGTTTCCTCGTTGAAGCCGGCGCGGACATGGAAGATGTTGCGCGCGCGCGGATCGCGCAGCGACTGTGCGCCGCTGTAGGGCGCGAAGAACGGCACGCCGGCCTGGGCCGCGACCGGCAGCGATGCCTCCGCATTGTCGGTGCCCACATAGCCGAACAGGGCAAAGACGTGGTTTTCGCCGATCAGCTTGCGCGTGTTGGCCGCCGCTGTTTCGGGCTCGTTGTAGTCCTCCAGCGTTTGCAATGCGATGCGGCGGCCGTAGATGCCGCCCTGGCGGTTGACGGACTCGAAGTACAGGCGCGCGCCGGCGCCCATCTGCTTGCCGAGTGCCGCGGTCTGGCCGCTGAGCGCCGCCGACTGGCCCAGCACGATGGTGTCGGCCGTCACGCCTGCTTCCGCTGCAATGGCGGCGCCCGATGCGCCGCAAAAGCCAATGGCGCATGCCATCAGCAGGCCGGCGATATGCCTGGCCTTGACCCCGTTCAGATCGGACATGGAACCCCGTTAAAAGTCAGGTTGGATACCTATGCGCCACCCGGGCCGGTCTGCGCCGGCGTCGGGCTCCCAGGGGTCTCCACATGCCTGCGCAAGCCGTTTCCGACTGCGTGGCGATGGGTGGCCCTCAGGACATTTCCGGCCAGGACCGGAACGCGCCGCTGCATCATAATCGAATACAATCCGATCCAGAAACTGCCTCGTCCGCCGCGGGTCTTCCGGCGCCGACAGGCATCGGGCCAACCCCCTCAAGGCCATCGCCGCGACCGACATTCCAGCGCCAGTCTGGCTTTCAACTTCTCGCCCCGCCCCGGAGATTCCATGGCTTCCCGCATCGTCCGCGCCGCCTGTCCGCATGACTGCCCCGACACCTGTGCCTTGCTCGTAACGGTCGAGGACGGCCGCGCCACCAAGGTCAGCGGCGATCCGGACCACCCCGGCACGCAGGGCGTGCTGTGCACGAAGGTGTCGCGCTACACCGAGCGCACTTACCACCCGGACCGGCTGCTGACGCCGATGCGCCGCGCCGGTCGCAAGGGCGAAGGCAAGTTCGAGCCGATTTCCTGGGACGAGGCGCTGGACGAGGTGGCCACGCGGCTCAAGGCCATTGCCGCACGCGACCCGCAGGCGATCGTGCCATACAGCTACGCCGGCACCATGGGACTGGTGCAGGGCGAAAGCATGGCGGCGCGCTTTTTTCACAAGCTCGGCGCCTCGCTGCTGGACCGCACCATCTGCGCGAGCGCCGGGGCCACGGCGCTGCGCTATACCTATGGCGCGAGCGTCGGCATGGACATGGAAAACGTCGTCGACGCGAAGCTGGTGATCATCTGGGGCGGCAACCCGATCGCCTCGAACCTGCATTTCTGGACGCGTGCTCAGGAAGCCAAGCGCCGTGGCGCGACGCTGGTCGCGATCGACCCGTACCGCTCGCTGACCGCCGAGAAGTGCCACCGCCACATCGCGCCGATGCCGGGCACCGATGGCGCGCTGGCGCTGGCCATCATGCACGTGCTGATCCGCGATGGCCTGCTCGACCACGACTACATCGCGCAGCACACGCTGGGCTTCGACGCGCTGCGCGAGCGCGCGCAGGCCTATGCGCCGGCCCGTGCCGCGCAGATCTGCGGCATTGCGGTGGAAGACATCGAATGGCTGGCCGGCCTCTACGGCACGCTGGCCGTGCGCGAGCGCAAGCCGGTGGCCATTCGACTGAACTACGGCATGCAGCGGGTGCACGGCGGCGGACAAGCGGTGCGCGCGGTGGCGTGCCTGCCGTCGCTGGTGGGCGCGTGGCGCCATCCGGCGGGCGGGCTGCAGCTGTCGACCTCGGGGTTCTTCCCGATCAACGAGCGCGCACTGCAGCGGCCAGACTTGCTACCCGGACCGCGCCTGCCGCGCACCGTGAACATGAGCACGATCGGCGATGCGCTGCTCGACGCGGGTAGCCCTGGTCATCCGCGCCTCGAGGCGCTGGTGGTCTACAACAGCAACCCGGTGGCGGTGGCGCCGCAATCGAGCAAGGTGGCCGCAGGCTTCGCGCGCGAAGACCTGTTCACGGTGGTGCTCGAGCAGTTCCGCACCGATACGGCCGACTATGCCGACATCCTGCTGCCCGCGACCACGCAGCTCGAGCACGTGGACGTGCACAAGGCCTACGGGCATACCTACTTCCTGGCGAACAACGCCGCCATCGAGCCGATGGGGCAGGCGCTGCCGAACACCGAGATCTTCCGCCGGCTGGCGCAGCGCATGGGGTTCGACGATCCATGCTTTGCGGACAGCGATGAACAGATTGCCGCGCAGGCCATCGTCCCCGGCGACGCCCGTGCGCAGGGCATTACGTGGGAATCGCTGAAGGCGCAAGGCTGGCAGAAGCTGTCGCTGTCGGCGGCGCCGTTCGCGCATGGGGGGTTCCCGACCGACTCGGGCAAGTGCGAGTTCTATTCCGAGGCCATGCGCAGCGCGGGGCTCGATCCGCTGCCCGACTACGTGGCGCCGTACGAGGCACCGTCTTCCGCGCCCGATCTGGCCGGCAGGTATCCGCTGGCGATGATTTCCCCGCCCGCGCGCAATTTCCTGAACAGCACCTTCGTCAACATCGACAGCCTGCGCGCGACCGAGGGCGAGCCGCACCTGGACATCCATCCCGACGATGCCGCCGCGCGCGGCATCGTCAACGGGGCCCGCGTGCGCGCCTTCAATGACCGCGGCAGCATGCTGGCGCGGGCGCGCGTGACCGACCGTGCACGGCGCGGCCTGGTGGTGGGGTTGTCGATCTGGTGGAAGAAGCTGGCGCCCGACGGCAAGAACGCCAACGAGCTGACCAGCCAGCGGCTGACCGACCTGGGCCGCGCGCCGGTGTTCTATGACTGCCTGGTCGAGGTCGAAGCGTGCCACGAAGCCAGCTAGGCGGTGGCCGCGGTCTCGTGATCCGGTGATGGACTGGAAGCGGGGCCGCCTGCGCGCGGCGGGCATCCTGGTCGCGGCAGGGCTCGCGCTGGCGGTGGCCGGCTGCGATACGGTCGGCTACTACTACCAGTCCATCGGCGGCCACCTTGGCGTGATGGCGCAGGCGCAGTCGCTCGATGAGGCGATCGCCGGCGCGCAGGCCTCAAATGACGCGCGCCTGGCCCAGCGCCTGGCGCTGGCGCGCCGCATCCGCGACTACGCCTCGCGCGAGCTGAAGCTGCCCGACAACGGCAGCTATCGCCGCTACGCCAACCTGCACCGTCCCTACGTGGTCTGGAGCGTGTTCGCCACGCCCGAGCTGTCGATGTCGCTGCACCAGTGGTGTTTTCCGATCGTCGGCTGCATCAGCTATCGCGGCTACTACGCACAGGGCGATGCCGAGCACTATGCCGCCGGCTTGCGCCGCGAAGGCCTGGAAGCCTACGTGGCCGGCATTCCGGCGTATTCCACGCTGGGATATTTCGATGATCCGCTGCTGAACACCTTCGTCTACCTGCCCGAAGGCGAACTGGCCCGCATGATCTTCCATGAACTCGCGCACCAGGTCGTCTATGTGCGCAACGACACGGCGTTCAACGAATCCTTCGCGACCGCGGTGGAAATCGCCGGCGTGGGGCACTGGCTGCACGACGACGCGTCGGACGATGCGCGTGCCAGCTATCGGCTGTACGACAGCCGGCGCCGCCAGTTCCGCTCGCTGCTGCTGGACACGCGCGACCGGCTCGATGCCTTGTACCGCTCGAATGCCAGCGACGAAGCCAAGCGCCAGGGCAAGGCCGAGATCTTCGACAGCCTGCGCAGCCAGTACGCCAGGCTGCGCGTGGAGTGGGGCGGCTACAGCGGCTACGACCGCTGGTTCGACCAGCCGCTGACCAACGCGCAACTCGCCGCCGTGGCCACGTACCAGCAATGGGTGCCCGCATTCACGGCGCTGCTCGATAGCGTGGGCGGCGACTGGACGCGTTTCTATGCCGAGGCGGCCCGCATCGGCGACCTGCCGCCGGACAAGCGCCACGAGGCCTTGCGCAAGCTGGCGCCGCCGGCCGTGAACACCGGCACGCTGAACGCCGAGGAGCGTGCCCCCGGCGACGTCCGTTCCGACCACTGAGCGGGCGCTGTGCCGGCCAGTCGCCCGTCCGTTGTGAACCGCCACGCTCGGCATGCCCAGCGACGCGGCCGCGGGTGGGGTGGCAGGCGAGGTCGGCGCAGCGCTCGAGGTTCAGCTTCTTGACGAAGGACGACACGCCGACGTGGCGCAGCGAGCGCAGGTCATAGTCGACGACGCGCGGGTGGTCCAATCGCCTCGACCGCGCTGTCGACGAGCATCGACGCATTGGTGATCCGATAGTGCTGCACGGTGGCCATGAAAGTCTGCGCGTCCCAGCGCGCCAGCAGTACCAGCGGGACGCCATGGAAGACCGGGAAGATCAGGTGCGCCTGACCGCAGGTGTCGGACCCCGGGGTTTGGAGGGATGGCACGGCCTTGGCGCCGTGCGAGAATTGAAACATGTCAATTGCACCGAAACCCGTAGCGGCGGCCGAAGACGCGCCGGCCCGCCCGCATATCGCCGAGCGCCAGGAAGCCCGTCGCCGCCAGATCCTGGACGCGGCGGCGCAGCTCTTCTACACCAAGGGCTACCCCGGCATGACCATGAACGACCTCTGTCGCTCGCTGGGCGTGACCAAGCCGGCGGTCTACTACTATTTCACGGACAAGTACGAGATCTTCGACATCCTGTGCCGCGAATCGGCACAGACCTGCCTGCCGGTGATCCGCGAGACGGCCGATCCGTCGTTGCCGGTCCGCGAACGGCTGAATGCCTGCCTGCTCGAAATGGCGCGGCGCTGCGTGTCGTGCCATGTCGCCGCCACGCTGAGTTTCCGCGACAACCAGTACCTCAAGCCCGAGACGGTGGCCTGGCTCGACAGCATGGCGCGCGAGTTTTATCGGGACCTCTACACGCTGCTCGAAGAAGGCAAGCGCGAGGGCGTATTCGCGTTCGGCGATGCACGCGTCACGGCGCATTCGATCGGCAGCGTGATCGGCTTCATGTACACCTGGCATCAACCGGGCCGCATGGACCCCGACGTGCTGGCCAGGGAGCTGGCCTCCAACATGATGAAGCTGGTCCTGCCCGCCTGAGTACGGCTTCAGGGTTATCCCGTGGCCGGCACTGTCGCGGTGGCGCATAATCCTCCTGAGCGCTGGCCCGGCCCCTGAGGACTTCATCTAACGTGTTGTTTTCATACGGGGCGCCGTTTAGCATTCCCGAAAAATCGAACGACCATTCAGAAATCAGGAGACGGTGTCATGGACAGGTTTTGGCTGAAACACTACCCGGCCGGCGTACCCGCCGAAATCGATGCCAGCCAGTTTCCCTCGCTTGCGCAGCTGCTCGAGCATTCCTTCCGCACCTATGCCAACCGCCGTGCCTTCGTTTGCATGGACAAGGCCATCACCTACGGCGAGCTGGACCGGATGTCCACGCACTTCGCCGCGTGGCTGCAGTCGCGCGGCCTGCGTCCGGGCGCGCGCGTGGCGATCATGATGCCGAACGTGCTGCAGTATCCGGTGGTGCTGGCCGCCGTGCTGCGCGCCGGGTTTGTCGTGGTCAACGTCAACCCGCTTTATACCCCGCGCGAACTGGAGCACCAGCTCAAGGACAGCGGCGCCGAGGCCATCGTCATCCTCGAGAACTTCGCCACCACGCTGCAGCAGGTGCTGGCGCGCACGCCGGTGAAGCACGTGGTGGTCGCGAGCATGGGCGACATGCTGGGCGGCCTCAAGGGCGCGATCGTCAATTTCGTGGTGCGCAACGTCAAGAAGATGGTGCCGGAGTGGGAACTGCCGAACTGCGTGCGCTTCAACGCCGTGCTGGCGGAAGGGCGCAAGCTCACGCTGCAGCCGGCCACGACCGGCCCGGACGACGTCGCGTTCCTGCAATACACGGGCGGTACCACTGGCGTTTCCAAGGGCGCGGAGCTGCTGCATCGGAACGTCGTGGCCAACGTGCTGCAGTCCGAAGCGTGGATGCAGCCGGCGTTGAACAAGGGCGCGCCGATCGAGCAGGTGGTCACGATCACCGCGCTGCCGCTGTACCACATCTTCGCGCTGACGGTCTGCTGCCTGCTGGGCATGCGCAATGGCGGCATGAGCGTGCTGATCCCGAATCCGCGCGACATCCCGGGTTTCATCAGGGAACTGCAGAAATACAAGTTCCACATGTTCCCGGCGGTCAACACGCTGTACAACGCGCTGCTCAACAACCCGGAAATCAGCAAGGTCGATTTCTCGGGCCTGCGCGTGGCCAACGGCGGCGGCATGGCGGTGCAGGAAGCGGTGGCCAGGCAGTGGCTGGCCAAGACCGGCTGCCCGATCATCGAGGGCTACGGCCTGTCCGAGACCTCGCCTTCGGCGACCTGCAACCCGACCGACAGCACGGCGTTCTCCGGCACCATCGGCCTGCCGCTGCCGTCGACCGATATCGCCATCCGCGATGATGACGGCCGCGACGTGCCACTCGGCCAGCCCGGCGAGATCTGCATCCGCGGCCCGCAGGTGATGGCTGGCTACTGGAACCGTCCGGACGAGACCGCCAAGGTCATGACGCCTGACGGCTTCTTCAAGACCGGCGATATCGGCGTGATGGATGAACGCGGGTACACGAAGATCGTCGACCGCAAGAAGGACATGATCCTGGTGTCGGGATTCAACGTCTATCCGAACGAGATCGAAGGCGTGGTGGCCGAATGTCCCGGCGTGCTGGAAGTCGCGGCCGTGGGCGTGCCCGACACGCACTCGGGCGAGGTGGTGAAGCTCTACGTGGTGAAGAAGGACCCGGCCCTTACCGAGGCGGACGTGATCGAGTTCTGCAAGGAACGCCTGACCGGCTACAAGCGGCCCAAGTACGTGGAATTCCGCACCGAGCTGCCGAAGACCAACGTCGGCAAGATCCTGCGCCGCGAACTGCGCGATACGCGCCAGGCGGCCTGATCCAGGCCCAAGGCAAACGGAACGGCCTCCCTCACGCTGTTGAGGGAGGCCGTTTTGCTTTGCACGCGTGGTTCAGCACTCGTTTGATGGCGCCATGCGCGGTTCGCTGCCGCCGTCCGGGTAGATCAGCCGCACGCAGGCACCCGGCTCCAGCCCGGGCGCGGACGGGGCATTGACCGAGGCGATGGTGCCGTCGAGGGTGCGCACCTTGTATTGGAACAGGTCGATCTGCTGCTGCGGCGGCGGCCGGTTGAACAGCCGCGAGAGGTCGAACGAGAAGCCTACGCCCACGCCGCCTCCGCCGCCACCGCTGCCTCCCACCGCACCGACGCCGACGCCGCCATAGTTGCCGTAGCCGGCGTTGTCGGCGACATCGATGCGGGTCAGGAAAGTCTTTTCGGTGACGCGGCCGAGCTTGATGGTGGCATTGAGCGGCGTGACCTGCGGCGCGGGCGGCGCCGTGTTGCAGCCGGCCAGCACGGTCAGCAGGGCGGCCAGGACCAGTATGCGTGGGGTCTTCATGGCGAAGTCAGGCCGGCCTTGAGCCGGCCAAGCAGGCGGAACAGGGCGCGGCGGTCGGTATCGGCCAGTCCCGCGAACAGTTGCTCGATCCAGTCTTCATGCGCGCGCGCCATGCGGGAAAACGCCTCGCGGCCGGCGGGCGTGAGCCGGATCAGGTAGGCACGCCGGTCGGTAGGCAGGGCTTCGCGCGAGACCAGTCCTTCTTCCTGCAACTGGTCGGTGATGCCGGTGACGTTGCCCCCGGTCACCATCATGCGGCGCGACAGCTCGCCCATCTTCAGGCCTTCCGGATGGCGATCGAGCTGGGCCATCAGGTCGAAGCGGGGCAGGGTGCAGGCGAAGTCCTGGCGCAGCCGGCTGCGGATGTCGGCTTCCACGAGGTTGGTGCAGGTCAGCAGGCGCAACCACAGGCGCAGCGCTTCATGCACGGTGTCGCCGGCGCGGGTTTCCAGGTCGACCGGGGCGGCATCGGCATTGCCGGCGGTGGAGGGATTGGGCATTTCTATGGCAGGTTGTGCGGCCGGGCGGCCCGCTCCGGCGGGCTGCCCAGACATTTGATGCCTCAAGTATATGCCGGTTGGACTGTTCGAACCGCTACCTCAGTCCACCTTGGCCCCGGACGCCTTGACCACTTGGGCCCACTTGGCGGTTTCGGCCTTGATCAGCGCGGCGAACTGCTCGGGCGTGTTGCCGACCGGCTCCGCGCCCTGGGCCTGCAGGCGCTCGCGCACGGCCGGCGAGCCCAGCGCCTTGGCCACCTCATGCTGCAGCCGGCTGATGATCTCGGGCGACGTGCCGGCCGGCGCCAGCAGACCGAACCAGGAGCTGGCCTCGAAGGAAGGAAGGTTCGCGGCGGCGGCGATGGTCGGCACGTCGGGCAGGGCCGGCGATGGCTTCGCGCTGGTCACGGCCAGCGCCTTGAGCTTGCCGGCCTTGATCAGCGCCATCGAGGACGGCAGGTTGTCGAACATGACCTGCATGGTGCCGCCGGCGAGGTCCGTCAGCGCGGGGCCGCTGCCCTTGTACGGGAAGTGGACCATGTAGGTGCGCGTCTGCGTCTTGAACAGTTCGCCCGCCAGGTGGATGGACGTGCCGTTGCCGCTCGACGCCATGTTCAGCTTGCCCGGATTGGCGCGCGCGTAGGCGATCAGGTCGCGCACATTGTTGATCTTGTTCTGCTGGGCGAAGGCCGGGTTGACGACCAGCACGTTGGGCACCGCGGCCACTTCCGTGATCGGCGCGAAGTCCTTGATCGGATCGAACGGCAACTTGCTGTACAGCGACTGGTTGATGCCGTGCGTGCCGACCGTGCCCATCAGCAGCGTGTAGCCGTCGGGCGCGGACTTGGCCACGATGTCGGCACCGATATTGCCGCCGGCTCCGGGCTTGTTGTCGACCACCACGTTCCAGCCGGGCAGTTTCGCCAGCTCGGCCGCCACGGCGCGCGCCAGGATGTCGGTCGTCCCGCCCGCCGCGAAAGGCACCACGAGCCGGATCGGCTTGTTTGGATAGGGATCGGCCGCCATGGCCGCCTGGCCGACCAGTCCGGCCAGGCAGCCGGACAGCAGCAGCGCCATCAGGCGCCGGCGATTGCGTTGCATGGATGTCTCCTCTCTTGTCCGGTGGACTGGTTGGCTGGTGAGGGCATTCTAGTTACTGCCCGTGACCACGCCGATGAGGAAATGCCCTATGCGTCGCCCCACGCACTCATGAAAAAAGGCACCCGAACAGGTGCCTTTGCCATGCCATGGAAGTCCTGGATCAGAACTTGTGGCGGATACCGATGGCGGCGCCGAACATCGAGCTCTGACCATTGGCCAGCGCATAGCTTTGGCCAAGGGAAAGGCTCGTGGCGTACGTAGTGGCCAGGGATTCCATCGTGAGGCCAGCGTTCCTGGCGTAGGCGGTGCTCAGGTAGACATCGGTGCGCTTGGAGAATGCGTAATTCGCAACGAAGGCGATTTGCCACGGGTTGGCAACGTGCGTGTCGCCGAACAGGCTCTTGATGTTGTCGTAGTTGTACTCGAGCGTCAGGCCGACAGAGGGGGTGACTTGGTAGTTGGCGCCGACCCAGAAGAAGTCGTCACGCTGGATCAGCACGTCTGCGTTGTTCTTCTGCTGGCCCCAACGGTAACCGCCCATGATCTTGGCCGGACCCCACGAATAGCTGCCAGCGACCGAAGCCTTCTTGACGGTGCCGTTGCCGGTACCGATGGTCGGATTCCACTGGTCGTAGCCAATGGTTGCGCCGAACGGGCCTTCAAGGTAGGTGACAGCCGCACCGTAGCCGGTATCGCGCCGGAACGCGCCCGGGACTTCACCGTTGCCACCGATCGGCGTTGCCACGCCAACGGTTGCCGGCAAGGCTACGCCCGTGCCGAACGACCAGTGGGCTCCAGCGGTGAACGGGCCGAACTTGCCCGTGTACTTGATGGTGTTGTCCTCGCGGTAGTTCGGACCTTGCTGCAGTACGACCGGCTCGTACTGGGTGGCATAGGCGGTCGGCGAGAAGTTAGCCAGGGCGTCGAACATCGCGACGTACTGGCGACCGAAGGTGAACTGCCCGATGCTGTCGCTTTGCAGACCCACGAAAGACTGGCGACCAAAGAGGCGGCCGCTTTGCTGGAGGCCGCCCGTGTCGCTGCTGAAGCCGCTCTCAAGCACGAACACAGCCTTCAGGCCGGCGCCGAGGTCCTCAGTGCCGCGCAAGCCCCAGCGCGACCCGGACAGGCCGCCAGGATCCATGCGGGTAACGGAATGGGACGGGCCACGATTGAAGCCGTTGGCTGCAGTGGGCACGACGCCAACGTTATTAACGTACTCGATATTGGCGTCCACCACGCCGTACAGCGTCACGCTCGATTGTGCTTGTGCCGCACCAGCAAAGGCACCCAATGCCGCCATCGCGATAAGCGATTTTTTCATGCTCCAGGATCTCCACTAATGATTGTTATGTGGTCAACGGGGAAACCTCCTAAGGTCTCCATTCCCTATTGCCAAACTTCGTAAGAAGTTGCGAAGTACTGTAACAAACAACCCTAAATTCACTATCTGGTGCCAATGCCCTTTGTCTTCTTTTAACAACTCAGGGTTTTTGTGTACTTTTGGGTAAATAGCGAGGCCTGGCATGGGTTGGCGGGAGTTAGAGGCTTGCTACAATGCGGGTAATCCCGATGCTTGCGCCGGTTGTGCGGCGGCATGTTCGCGCTGGCAGTGCGGAAATTTCGGGCCCATTTGCCTGCCTTTCTTTTGATTTCTCTGCTCTATTCGCTTTCCCGCATGGACAACTTCATCCGCGAATTCGACATGGCACTGCGCGCCATCGCCGGCGCCACGCGTTCGGGCCGTTCCAACCCGGCAGACCGGCTGGCGCCGGACGACGGCCAACTCAGTGCGGACGAGCGCCGCCACGTGGCTGGCCTGATGCGCATCAACCATGTTGGCGAGGTCTGCGCGCAGGCCCTGTACCAGGCGCAGAAACTCACCGCGCGCAACGGTGACGTGCGGGCCCAGATGGACGCCGCCGCGCGCGAGGAAGAAGACCACCTCGCCTGGTGCGCCGAACGCCTGCGCGAACTGGACTCGCGGCCGAGCTTGCTGAACCCGCTCTGGTATGCCGGCGCCTTTGCCATCGGCTTCCTGGCCGGACGTGCCGGCGACCGCGTCAGCCTGGGTTTCGTGGCCGAGACCGAGCACCAGGTCGAGCAGCACCTGAGCGGCCACCTTGAACGCCTGCCCGACGCGGACGGCCGCTCGCGCGTCATCCTCGAACAGATGCGCGACGACGAGATCCGCCACGGCGACGCCGCCCGCGCTGCCGGCGGCCTGCCGTTGCCGGCTCCGGTGCGCGCGCTGATGCGCGGTGCTTCGCGCGTGATGACCACGGCCGCCTACCGGATCTGACTCTCAAGAGGAGCCCGACGCCGGCCCCATTTCGGCGGCCAGGTGTGGCGAATGTTGTATCCTTCCCCACGGTCGCGGGCCGGTCTTTCCCGCACCGTCGGCAGTTCCCCCCGCGGTGGTTCTCAGGTGGTTTCTCTGCTTTCCTCCCTAAGATCTTCATTTCATTAAGGATTCGCCTTTGCGTGCGTGTCGGTGTGCGCGCTAAGTCTTTGTTCTGATTCGAGAATCCCGGTTTGTTGCCCTGCAGCGAGCCTTGACCCGCGAAATTGCTTCCTCTAAAGTGGGAAATAGTGTGAGGAAGTGTATTTTTGTGTGAAATTGAGCCCCTCCCGTGGGATGATCCACAGGGTCGGGAACTGAGCGATTCACGCACGTGCCGGCAAGGCAGAAGCCGGTCGGGACCGGGGGGCGAGCTTGTTTCAGGGAGCATCGGCGCTCTCGCTGGATGCCAAGGGGCGGATGTCCATTCCGTCGCGGCACCGGGAAGCGCTGCAACAGCAGGCCGACGGCCGGGTGACGCTGACCAAGCACCCGGACGGCTGCCTGCTGCTGTTTCCCAGGCCCGAGTGGGAAGTTTTCCGGGAACGGATTGCGGCGCTACCGATGGATGCGCACTGGTGGAAGCGCATCTTCCTGGGCAACGCTGCCGACGTGGAGATGGACGGCGCAGGCCGCGTGCTGATTGCACCGGAGCTGCGCGGTGCCGCCATGCTCGACAAGGAAGTCATGCTGCTCGGCATGGGCAGCCATTTCGAAGTCTGGGATGCCGCGACATACGCCGCCAAGGAACAACAGGCGATGGCGCAAGGCATGCCGGAAGCATTGAAGAATTTCTCTTTCTGACAAGGTCATGAGTCCTACCGGATCTCCGGCAACCCCCGCCCTGCGCCATCGCACCGTGCTGCTGGACGAGGCCGTCGAGGCGCTGGTCTGGCGCCCGGACGGCGCCTACGTGGACGGCACCTTCGGCAGGGGAGGGCACAGCCGGGCGGTTCTGGCCCGGCTGGGGCCAGACGGGGCTCTCGTCGCATTCGACAAGGACCCAGCAGCAATCGCAGAAGCGGGCACCATCCAGGATGCCCGCTTCTCCATTGAGCACGAGAGCTTTGCAGCCATGGGCGAGCGCCTGGCCGGGCGTGGCCATGTGGCTGGCGTGCTCCTCGACCTGGGGATCAGCTCGCCCCAGATCGACGAGGCGGCGAGGGGGTTTTCCTTTCGTTTCGAGGGCCCGCTGGACATGCGCATGGACACCACGCGCGGCATCACTGCCGCCCAGTGGCTGGCGCAGGCGGAAGAGCACGACATTGCCAGGGTGATACGAGACTATGGGGAAGAACGGTTTGCTGTACAGATTGCAAAGGCGATTGTTGCTCGCCGGCGCGAACCCGGCGATGGCGGACCTCTCGCCACTACTGCCGACCTTGCCGCGCTCGTGGCGAAAGCCGTCAAAACACGCGAGAAGGGTCAGGACCCTGCGACCCGCACCTTTCAGGCTCTACGGATTCACATCAATCAAGAGCTTGAGGACCTCGAAAGAGGGCTGAAGGCCGCCTATGACCTGCTGCAGGTAGGGGGCCGCCTCGTGGTGATCAGCTTCCATTCGCTGGAGGACCGTATCGTCAAGCGGTTCATGGCGGCGCACGCCCGTCCCCAGCAGGATGCCGATCCGGCGCTGCGCCGCGCGCCGCTGCGCGCGGCCGACCTGCCGCAGCCGACGCTGCGCCTGCTGGGCCGCGTCAAGCCCGGCGCGCAGGAGGTTGCCGACAACCCGCGCGCGCGCTCGGCCGTGATGCGCGTGGCCGAGAAGCTGGCGCCGGCCGTACCGGGCCAGGGAGGTCGGCCGGCATGAATCGCCTGACCTTCTTCCTGCTCGCCGCGCTGATCTTCTGCGCGCTCTCGCTGGTGAGCGCGCAGCACCAGGCGCGCACGCTGTTTGTGGCGATGGAACGCGCACAGTCCGAGGAGAAGCAGCTCGGCGTCGACTGGTCGCGGCTGCAATACCAGCAAAGCGCGCTGGGCAAGAGCGCGCGCATTGCGGAGGCCGCGCGTACCCAGCTGCACATGGCGCCGGTCATGGCGGGCCGGACCCAGTACCTCTCGGGTATCGTGCTGCCGCAGGCGGCGCCGGCACCCGCGGCGGCCGCATCGGCTCCCGCCGGGGAGGAACGTCCATGAACATGCCCCGCAACGGCGCCCCCTCGCGCAACCGCCCGAATAACTCCCGTCCGCGCACCGGCCAGTTCTCGGCCAGCCCCGTGCTGGGCCTGCGCCTGCCGATGTGGCGCTCCAAGTTCGTCGTGTTCCTGATGTTCGCGGCGTTCGTGGCGCTGGCCGTGCGCGCGCTGTGGATCCAGGGCCCGGGCAACCAGTTCTACGAAGCGGAAGGCAAGAAGCGCTTCCAGCGCACGCTCGAGCTGCCCGCCACGCGCGGCAAGATCCTGGACCGCAACGGCCTGGTGCTGGCCACCAGCCTGCCGGTCAAGGCGATCTGGGCGGTGCCCGAAGACGTGCCCAACCAGGTCGAAGCCGCCAAGATCCGCCAGCTCGCGAAGCTGCTCGACATGTCCGAGAAGGACCTGGGGCGCAAGCTGTCGGAAGACAAGAGCTTTGTCTACCTGAAGCGCCAGGTGCAGCCGGACGTGGCGGAGAAGATCGCCGCGCTCAAGATCGAAGGGATCCACCAGACGCGCGAATACAAGCGCTTCTACCCCGAAGGCGAGGCCATGGCGCACATCGTCGGCTTCACCAATGTCGAGGACCGCGGCCAGGAAGGCGTGGAGCTCGCGCGCGAGGCCGGCCTGGCCGGGCGCGCCGGCGCGCGCCAGGTGATCAAGGACCGCCTGGGCCGCGTGGTCGAGGACGTCGGCATCATCAAGACGCCGCGCGACGGCGCCGACATGCAGCTGTCGATCGACGCCAAGATCCAGTACCTGGCCTACAACGAACTGAAGGCGGTGGTCGAGCGCAGCAAGGCCAAGGCCGCCAGCGCGGTGGTGCTCGACGCCCAGACCGGCGAAGTGCTGGCGCTGGCCAACTGGCCGACCTACAACCCCAACGACCGCACCCGGCTGTCGGGCGAGCAACTGCGCAACCGCGTGCTGACCGACACCTTCGAGCCGGGCTCGATGATGAAGCCGATTTCGATCGGCCTGGCCCTGCAGCTCAAGCGCGTGACCCCGTCGACGGTGATCATCACCACCGGCAAGTACAACTTCGAAGGCGCCACCATCAGCGATACCCACAACTACGGCGCGCTGACCGTGGGCGGCGTGATCCAGAAGTCGAGCAATATCGGCACGACCAAGATCGCGATGATGATGAAGCCCCAGGAAATGTGGGACATGTTCACCAGCGTGGGCCTGGGCCAGGCGCCGAAGATCGGCTTCCCGGGCGCCGTGGCGGGTCGCGTGCGGCCGTACAAGAGCTGGCGCCCGATCGAGCAGGCCACCATGTCCTACGGCTACGGCCTGTCGGTGTCGCTGTTCCAGATGGCACATGCCTACACGATCTTCGCCCATGACGGCGAGATCATTCCCGTGTCGATGTTCCGCACCAACGGTCCCGTCACCGGCGAGCGCATCCTGTCGCCGCAGGTTGCCCGCGACGTGCGCGGCATGCTCGAAACCGTGACAGCGCCGGGCGGCACCGCGCCGGAAGCGCAGGTGATGGGCTACCGCGTCGGCGGCAAGACCGGTACCGCGTACAAGCACGAAGGCCGCGGCTACAACCGCAGCAAGTACCGCGCCTCGTTCATCGGCCTGGCGCCGATGTCCAACCCGCGTGTGATCGTGGCCGTCAGCGTGGACGAGCCGACCGCCGGCAGCCACTACGGCGGCGCCGTGGCCGGCCCGGTCTTCGCCGCCATCACCGGCGGCACGCTGCGCGCCCTGAACGTCCAGCCCGATTCGCCGATCCGCCAGCTGGTGGTCAGCGACAAGGTGCAGGAAAGCGAACCGTGGAGCTCGACGCAATGACGGCCAAGCCGCTGCTCCCGCTCGAGATCGCCGCACAGGCCAGCGACGCGCTGGCCTGGCTGCGTACCAAGGTGCCGGCCAATGCGCAGCTGACCGGCGACACGCGCCGGCTGGCGCGCGGCGATGTCTTCTTCGCCTACGTGCTGGGCAATGAACGTTTGTCCACCGACGGCCGCCCGCATATCGCCCAGGCCATCGCCGCCGGCGCTGGCGCCATCGTTTTTGAGGCCGATGGCTACGACTGGACCTTCGGTGACACGGTCCCGCACCTGGCGCTGGAGAACCTGCATCAGCTGGCCGGTCCGATCGCCGCCGGCTGGCACGGCAATCCTGCGCGGGGGCTCGCGGTGACCGGCATGACGGGTACCAACGGCAAGACCTCGTGCAGCCAGTGGCTGGCGCGGGTGCTGCAGGCCACCGGTACGCCGTGCGCGACCATCGGCACGCTCGGCACCGGTTTCCCGGATGCGCTGCAGCCGACCGGCTTCACCACGCCCGACGCCGTGCAACTGCAGGCGAGCCTCGCCAGCCTGCACGATGCCGGCGCACGCGCGGTGGCGATGGAGGTCTCCTCGCACGGACTCGAGCAGGAGCGCGTGGCCGGCACGCATTTCTCGGTGGCGGTCCTGACCAACCTGACTCAGGATCACCTCGACTACCACGGCACCATGGCCGAGTACGAGGCCGCCAAGGCGCGCCTGTTCGGCTGGGACGGCCTGCGCACCGCCGTGATCAATCGTGATGACGGCATGGGCCGTCGGCTGCTGGCTTCCAACGGCGCGGCCATCCGCGCGCCGCACGTGATCGAGTACGGCATCGACGGACCGGCGGGCGCGTCGGTCAGCGGCACGCGCGGTCGCTGGCTGCGTGCCACCGGTGTCCGTGCAACGGCAACCGGCACCGCTTTCCATATCGATGGCAGCTTCGGCAGCGCCGACGTGGCGACGCCGATGATCGGCGCGTTCAATGTCAGCAACCTGCTGGCGGTGCTGGGGGCGGCGCTGGCCAATGGCGTGGCATGGGATGCCGCGCTGGCCGCATTGCGCGCACTCGCGCCGGTGGACGGCCGCATGGAGTTGTTCGGCGCCCACGGCGGCCAGGACAGCCCGCTGGCCGTGGTCGACTACGCGCACACGCCCGACGCGCTTGAAAAGACGCTCGAAGCGTTGCGCCCGGTGGCCCAGGCGCGTAATGGGCGCCTGTGGTGCGTGTTCGGCTGCGGCGGCGACCGCGATCCGATCAAGCGTCCGCTGATGGGTGCGGTGGCGGAACGCCTCGCCGACGAGATCGTACTGACCAGCGACAACCCCCGCAGCGAGGAGCCGCAGGACATCCTCGACGCCATTGCCGACGGCATGGCCGACCGCGCGCGCGGGCGCCAGATCGAAGATCGCGCCGCCGCCATTCTTTATGCAATCAAGCACGCGGCCGGTGCCGACGTGGTGCTGGTGGCCGGCAAGGGCCATGAAGCCACGCAGGAGAGCCATGGCCGCAAGCGGCCGTTCTCGGACCGCGAGCACGTACGCCTGGCCCTCGCCGCGCGGGGGGTATCGGCATGAGCCATCCAGTAATGACCAGTTTGCAGGAAGCCGCCGGCTGGATTGCCGGCGCGCGTGTTTTGGGCGATGGCGCGCAGGGCTTTGCCCGCGTGCACACCGACAGCCGCACGGTCGAGCCGGGCGACCTGTTTGTCGCGCTCAAGGGCGAGCGTTTCGACGCGCACGATTTCATTGCCGACGTGGTCGCGCGCGGCGCTGTCGCCGTGCTGGTGAGCCGCGAGGTCGATGCCGGCGTGCCGGCGATCGTCGCACCCGACACGCGTATCGCGCTCGGCGAACTCGGCGCCGGGTGGCGCCGCCAGTTCACGCTGCCGGCGGTAGCGGTGACGGGCAGCAACGGCAAGACCACGGTCAAGGAAATGATCGCGGCCATCTTCGCCGCGGCCGTGGGCGAAGACCGGCGCCTGGCGACCGGCGGCAACCTGAACAACGACATCGGCCTGCCGCTGACGGTGCTGCGCCTGCGCGCGTCGCACCGTCTCGCCGTGCTCGAACTCGGCATGAACCATCCGGGCGAGACGGTCTACCTGGCCGGCATCGCCCAGCCGACCGTCGCCGTGGTCACGAACGCCCAGCGCGAGCACCAGGAATTCATGGTCAGCGTGGAAGCGGTGGCCCAAGAGCACGCCGCGGCCATTGCCGCGCTGCCCGCCGACGGCGTGGCCGTGTTTCCGCTCGACGACGAAAGCGGTGGCCAGCACGCCGCGGTGTGGCGTAACGCTGCCGGAGCGCGCCGCGTGCTGAGCTTCGGCACCACGCCCCAGGCGGACGTGCATGCCACCGTGGCGCTGGTCGACGGCGTGCAGGTGATGCAGGTCCGCGCGCCGGGCCATGCCTTCGAGGTTCGCCTCGGACTGCTCGGCACGCACAACGTGCGCAATGCACTGGCCGCAACGGCCTGTGCGCTGGCGGCCGGCGTTCAGGTCCCGGCGATCCGGGAAGGCCTCGCGGCGTTCCAGCCTGTCAAGGGCCGCCTGCAGGTCAAGCACACGCCGGGCGGTACCGTGGTCATCGACGACACCTACAACGCCAACCCCGATTCCATGCGCGCCGCCATCGACGTGCTGGCCGGGTTTGCCGCGCCGCGCCTGCTGGTGCTGGGCGACATGGGCGAAGTGGGCGATCAGGGACCGGCCTTCCACACCGAAATCGGCGCCTACGCGCACGCGCGCGGCATCGAGGCGCTGTGGGCGATCGGCGCACTGGCGCCGCACGCCGTGCAGGCATTCGGCGCGCAGGGCAGGCATTTCGGCCGGGCGGAGGATCTCGTCCGGGCGCTGGAGGAAGACGCAGGGGGCATGGTGGCCGGGGCTGGCGCCGTGCTGGTGAAGGGATCGCGCTTTATGCGCATGGAACGGATGGTGGATGCGCTGGTCGCAAACACTTCCGCAAACTAAGTAAGAAGACACGATGTTATTGGCTCTGGCCCAGTGGCTGCAAAACGATTACAGCTTCCTTCGGGTCGTCAACTACCTGACCTTCCGCGCGGTGATGGCCAACCTCACCGCGCTGGTGATCGGCCTGGCGGCCGGTCCGTGGGTCATTCGCAAGCTGACCGAACTGAAGGTCGGCCAGGCCGTGCGCACGATCGGCCCGCAGACCCACCTGGTCAAGTCCGGTACGCCGACCATGGGCGGCGTGCTGGTGCTCGTCTCCATCGCCATCTCGACGCTGCTGTGGTGCGATTGGGGCAACCGCTTTATCTGGGTGGTGATGCTGGTCACCTTCGGCTATGGCGCCATCGGCTGGGTCGACGACTACCGCAAGGTGGTCTATCGCGACCCGCGCGGCATGTCGAGCCGCGAGAAGTTCTTCTGGCAGACGCTGATCGGGCTGGTGGCCGCGGTCTACCTGGCTTTCTCGGTCTCGGAAAGCAGCAACGTTCGCGTCTGGGAACTGTTCCTGAACTGGGTCGAGGGCGGGCTGTCGCTGGACATGCCGTACAAATCCAACCTGATCGTGCCCTTCTTCAAGGAAATCAGCTACCCGCTAGGCGTGGCCGGCTTCATCGTGCTGACGTACCTGGTGATCGTCGGGTCGAGCAATGCGGTCAACCTGACCGATGGCCTGGACGGCCTGGTGATCATGCCGGTCGTGCTGGTCGGCGGCGGCCTGGGCGTGTTTGCCTACGTGATGGGCAGTTCGGTCTACAGCAAGTACCTGCTATTCCCGCATATCCCCGGCGCGGGCGAACTGCTGATCTTCTGCTCGGCACTGGCCGGCGCGGGGCTGGCCTTCCTCTGGTTCAACGCACACCCGGCGCAGGTGTTCATGGGCGACGTCGGCGCGCTGGCGCTGGGCGGCGCGCTTGGCACGGTCGCCGTGATCGTGCGGCAGGAGATCGTGCTGTTCGTGATGGGCGGCATCTTCGTCGTGGAAACCGTGTCGGTGATGCTGCAGGTCACATGGTTCAAGATCACCAAGCGCCGCTATGGCGAAGGGCGAAGGCTGTTCCGCATGGCGCCTCTGCACCACCATTTCGAGCTGAGCGGCTGGAAGGAGACGCAGGTCACCGTGCGCTTCTGGATCATCACCATGCTGCTGGTGCTGATCGGGCTGTCGACGCTGAAGCTGCGCTGATGCGGGCGCGGGTTATTTAGACAACAGGATTACTGAACTCAAAAGGCGGGAATACGAAGTGTTTGGCGAGCTGCAAAAACCTCATGTGCTGGTACTGGGCCTCGGCGAATCGGGGCTGGCCATGGCGCGCTGGTGTGGCCTGAACGGCTGCGCGGTGCGCGTGGCCGACACGCGCGAGGCCCCCGCCAACCTTGTCTTCCTGCAGGCCGAGTTGACGACGGCCGAGTTCGTGGGCGGCGCATTTGCCGAAAGCCTGCTCGACGGCATCGGCATGGTGGCGATCAGCCCGGGCCTGTCGCCGCTCGAGGCCGACACCGGCGCACTCCTGGCTGCCGCGCGTGCGCGTGGCATTCCCGTGTGGGGCGAGATCGAACTGTTCGCGCGCGCGCTGGCGCACCTGCAGGCCGAGTCCGGCTACGCACCGAAGGTGCTGGCGATCACCGGCACCAACGGCAAGACCACCACCACGGCGCTGACCGGCCGGCTGGTCGAGCGGGCGGGCAAAAGCGTGGCGGTGGCGGGCAATATCAGCCCGTCGGCGCTGGACAAGCTGTCGGCCTGCATCGCCTCGGTCACGCTGCCGGACGTGTGGGTGCTGGAGCTGTCGAGCTTCCAGCTCGAAACCACGCACACGCTGGTGCCGCACGCGGCGACCGTGCTCAACGTCACGCAAGACCATCTGGACTGGCATGGCTCGATGGAAGCCTATGCCGCGTCCAAGGCGCGCATCTTCGGCCCGGCCGGCACGGCCTGCGTGCAGGTACTGAACCGCAATGACCGCCTGACCATGGACATGGCCCGTCCGGGCACGGCGCCGGTGACGTTCGGCACCGACCTGCCCGAGACGCCTGGCAGCTTTGGCGTGCTGCGCGAGGGCGGCATGCCCTGGCTGGTACTGGCCGAAACCGATACGGAAGCGGAGGCTGAGAACAAGCCACGCCGCCGCAAGGCCGCCGCCGAGCAGGAAGCCGTGCCGGTGCGCCACAAGCGGCTGATGCCGGCCGATGCACTGCATATCCGCGGCATGCACAACGCCACCAACGCCATGGCGGCGCTGGCGCTGTGCCGTGCCATCGACCTGCCGCTCAACGCGCTGCTGCACGGCCTGCGTGAATACCGCGGCGAGCCGCACCGCGTGGAGTGGGTCGCGACCATCGACGACATCGAGTATTTCGACGACAGCAAGGGCACCAACGTCGGCGCCACGGTGGCCGCGCTGTCGGGCCTGGACAAGCGCGTCGTGCTGATCGCCGGCGGCGAAGGCAAGGGCCAGGATTTCTCGCCGCTGGCCGCGCCGGTGGCGCAGTACGGGCGCGCGGTGGTCTTGATCGGCCGTGCTGCCGGTGAACTGCGCGATGCCCTGCAGGGCAGCGGCGCGTCGCTGGTGGACGCCGACACGCTGGAAGAAGCCGTCAACAAGGCTGCGGAGCTGGCAGAGAGCGGCGATGTCGTGCTGCTGTCGCCGGCGTGCGCGAGCCTGGACATGTTCCGCAACTACGTGCACCGCGCCGAAGTGTTCCGCGCCGCGGTGGAAGAACTGGCCCTGTCGCGGGGGATCATGCCATGAGTGACTCGCAGGTCAAGCGCAGCGGTTTTATCGGCGCCACCATCGGCAACGCCTGGGGTGGCCTGCGTGATGCGGTATCCGGCGTTAAGCCGACCCGCTCGCGCATGATGGAGTACGACCAGCCCCTGCTGTGGGTGGCGATCGTGCTGCTCGCGCTCGGCCTGGTGATGGTCTACTCGGCGTCGATCGCGCTGCCGGACTCGCCGCGCTACGCCAACTATCGCGAAAGCCACTTCCTGGTCCGGCACTTGTTCGCGCTGCTGATCGGGCTGTCGGTGGGACTCGCGGCGTTCCAGATTCCGGTCAAGGTGTGGGACCGCTACGCGCCCAAGCTCTTCATCATCGCGCTCCTGATGCTGGTGGTGGTGCTGGTGCCATTCGTCGGCAAGGGCGTGAACGGCGCGCGCCGCTGGATTCCGCTGGGGATCATGAATTTCCAGCCGTCGGAGCTGATGAAGCTCGCGGTGGTGCTGTACGCGGCCAACTACACCGTGCGCAAGCAGGAATGGATGCAGACCGTGGCCAAGGGCTTCCTGCCGATGGGCGTGGCCGTGGTGGTGGTCGGCATGCTGCTGCTGCTCGAGCCCGACATGGGCGCGTTTCTGGTGATTGCAGCGGTGGCCATGGGCATCCTGTTCCTGGGCGGCATCAACGGCAAGCTGTTCGCGGGGCTGGTCGGCGTGGCGGTCGGCGCGTTCGCGCTGCTGATCACGGCGTCGCCATGGCGGCGCGAACGGATCTTCGCGTACCTGAACCCGTGGGAAGAGAGCAACGCGCTCGGCAAGGCCTACCAGCTCACGCACTCGCTGATCGCCTTCGGGCGCGGGGAGTGGACCGGCGTCGGCCTCGGCGGCAGCATCGAGAAGCTGCACTACCTGCCCGAGGCGCACACCGACTTCATCCTCGCCGTGATCGGCGAGGAATTCGGCTTTGTGGGCGTGCTGGTCGTGATCATCCTGTTCTACTGGCTGGTGCGCCGCGCGTTCGGCATTGGCCGCACCGCGCTGCAGCTCGATCGCACCTTTGCCGGCCTGGTGGCCAAGGGCATCGGCGTGTGGATCGGCTGGCAGACCTTTATCAATATGGGCGTGAACCTAGGCCTGTTGCCGACCAAGGGGCTGACGCTGCCGCTGGTCAGCTATGGCGGCTCGGGCATCCTGATGAATTGCGTCGCGCTGGCGATCCTGCTGCGCATCGACTATGAAAACCGCGTGCTGATGCGTGGAGGGAAGGTATGACGCAGCAGCGCACCCTGCTCGTGATGGCCGGCGGCACCGGGGGACATGTATTCCCGGGGCTGGCGGTCGCGCACGCGCTGCGCGAGCAGGGGTGGAAGGTGGTCTGGCTGGGCAACCGCACGGGCATGGAAGCCACGCTGGTGCCGAAGCACGATATCCCGATGGAGTTCATCCAGTTCGGCGGGTTGCGTGGCAAGGGCCTGGTGACCAAGTTCCTGCTGCCGCTGAACCTGCTGCGCGCGTTCTGGCAAAGCCTCGGCGCGTTGCGTCGCGTGCGGCCGAGCGTGGTGCTGGGCATGGGCGGCTATATCACGTTCCCGGCGGGCATGATGGCCTCGCTGCTCGGGCGCCCGCTGGTGCTGCACGAGCAGAACTCCATCGCCGGCCTCGCCAACAAGGTGCTGGCCAAAGTAGCCGACCGCGTGCTGTGCGCGTTCCCAGACACGCTGCCCGACAGCGAGTGGACCGGCAATCCGGTGCGCGACGAAGTCGCTCATATGGCCGGGCCGGAGGCACGCTATGACCAGCGCACCGGTCCGCTCAACATACTGGTGGTGGGCGGAAGCCTGGGCGCCGCGGCGCTCAACGACGTCGTGCCGAAGGCCATCGCCATGCTGCCTGAAGCGCAGCGTCCGGTGGTCACGCATCAGGCCGGTGCGAAGCAGATCGACACGCTGCGCGCGAACTATGCCGCCGCGCAGGTGTCTGCACAGACCGTGCCTTTTATCGACGACATGGCGAAGGCATATGCCGACGCCGACCTGGTGATCTGCCGCGCGGGCGCGATGACGGTTTCCGAAGTGGCGGCCGCCGGCGTGGCGGCGCTGTTCGTGCCGTTCCCGCATGCGGTGGACGATCACCAGACGACCAATGCGGAATTCCTGGCGAAGCAGGGCGCAGCCCTGCTCGTGCAGCAAAAAGAACTGACGGCGGACGGGCTGGCGCAAACCATCGCCAGCCTGAACCGGCCGCAACTGAAAGACATGGCGCGCCTGGCGCGCGGACTGGCCAAGCCTGAGGCAACCCGGCGCGTAGCCGAGGTATGCAGTCAGATGGCCAGGGACTGAAGCCCATACATGTAGTGACTCAATGAAGCATATCGTCAAGAACATCCACTTCGTAGGCATCGGCGGCGCCGGCATGAGCGGCATCGCGGAGGTCCTGCTGAACCTGGGCTACAAGGTCTCGGGTTCCGACCTGGGCAGCAATGCCGCCACGCGGCGCCTGGCCTCGCTCGGCGCCACGGTCATGCACGGACATGACGCGGCCCATATCGCCGGCGCCAATGCGGTGGTGGTTTCCACCGCCGTGAGCGGCGACAACCCCGAAGTGCTGGCCGCCCGCGCCAGGCGCATCCCGGTGGTGCCGCGCGCCGTGATGCTGGCCGAGCTGATGCGCCTGAAGCAGGGCGTGGCCATTGCCGGCACGCACGGCAAGACCACCACCACGAGCCTGGTGGCATCGGTGCTGGCCGAAGGCGGGCTGGACCCAACCTTCGTGATCGGTGGCCGCCTGAATTCCGCGGGCGCCAACGCGCGCCTGGGCACGGGCGACTTCATCGTGGCCGAGGCGGACGAATCCGACGCATCGTTCCTCAACCTGTTCCCGGTCATCGAGGTCATCACCAATATCGATGCCGACCACATGGACACCTACGGGCACGACTTTGCGCGGCTCAAGCAGGCGTTCATCGAATTCACGCAGCGCCTGCCGTTCTACGGCATCGCAGTGCTGTGCGTGGATGACCCGAACGTGCGCGAGATCCTGCCGTTCGTGTCCAAGCCCGTGGTGCGCTACGGTTTTGCCGAAGATGCGCAGATCCGCGCGGTCAACGCGCGCGCCGTCGACGGCCAGATGCATTTCACGGTGCTGCGCCAGCTCAACGGCCACGCCGAGCCGCCGCTGGACGTGGTGCTGAACCTGCCGGGCCTGCACAACGTGCAGAACGCGCTGGCCGCGATCGCCATCGCCACGGAACTCGAAGTGCCCGACGCCGCCATCGTCAAGGCGCTGCGCGAATTCCACGGCGTCGGCCGCCGCTTCCAGCGCTACGGCGAAGTGGCCACGGCGGACGGCACCGGCACGTTCACGCTGGTCGACGACTACGGCCACCACCCGGTGGAAATGGCCGCCACGCTCGCCGCCGCGCGTGGCGCGTTCCCGGACCGCCGCCTGGTGCTGGCGTTCCAGCCGCACCGGTTCACGCGTACGCGCGATTGCTTCGAGGATTTCGTCAAGGTGCTCGGCACCGTTGACGCGCTGCTGCTGGCCGAGGTCTATGCCGCCGGCGAAGCGCCGATTGTTGCGGCCGACGGCCGCGCGCTGACCCGTGCCCTGCGTGTGGCAGGCAAGGTCGAACCTGTATTCGTGGAGCAGATGGAAGAAATGCCGCAGGCCATCATGAGTGCCGCCCGGCCCGGCGATGTGGTCGTGACCATGGGGGCCGGCTCGATCGGCGCGGTGCCGGGACAAGTGGTCTCGCACCAGCAGCCGCTGCATGCGGGAGGTGCGGCATGAGCTTCGTCGCCAATCCCAAGATCGATCCGAAAGCGCTGGGCAAGGTCGGCGTGCTGTTCGGCGGCCGTTCCGCCGAGCGCGAGATTTCGCTGATGTCCGGCAGCGGCGTGCTGGCCGCGCTGCAATCGCGCGGCGTGGATGCGCATGGCTTTGATCCGGCCAAGCAGGGCGTCGCCGAACTGGCCGCGGCCGGCTTTGACCGCGTCTTTATCGCGCTGCACGGCCGCTACGGCGAAGACGGCACCATGCAAGGCCTGCTGGAACAGCTCGGCGTGCCGTACACCGGCAGCGGCGTGCTGGCTTCGGCGCTGGCCATGGACAAGGAAGCGACCAAGCGCCTGTGGATGACGCATGACCTGCCGACGCCGCGCTTTGCCATGCTGCACGCCGACACCGACTTCAATGCCGTGGTGGCCGACCTGGGGCTGCCGCTGATCGTCAAGCCGGCGCGCGAAGGGTCGTCGATCGGCCTGAGCAAGGTCACCGACGCGTCGCAGATGCGTGAGGCATTCGAGAAGGCGGCCGCGCTGGACAACGACGTTATCGCCGAGACCTTTGTCGACGGGGCCGAGCTGACTTGTCCGCTGGTGGGGGAGGGCGCCACGGCCGAAGCGCTGCCGGTGATCCGCATCGTCGCGCCGGATTCGAACTATGACTATCAAAATAAGTACTTTACTGACGATACCCAATATCTGTGTCCGTCAGGCCTGAGCGCTGAGGTCGAGCGCGAGGTGCAGCAACTGGCGGTGCAGGCCTACCGCGTGCTGGGCTGCCGTGGCTGGGCGCGCGCGGACGTGATGCTGCGCGCAGACGGCAAGCCTTTCCTGCTTGAAATGAATACCTCGCCGGGCATGACCGGCCATTCGCTGGTGCCGATGGCCGCGCGCGCGGCCGGCATCAGCTATGAGGATTTCGTCATGCAGGTGGTGGCCGCCGCAACGCTGGACCTGCATCCGAACGAACACTGGAAACCCGAATAACCCTGGCAATACCGTACCGGACGAACTCGCACCATGTGGCATAACGCTCGCCTGCTCAACCTGATCGCCTCCGCGCTCTACGCGCTGGTGGCGCTGATGGCGCTCGCGGCCGGTCTGCTGTGGCTGGCGCAGCGGCCCGTGTTCGCCATCACCCATGTCGAGGTGGCGCCGATGGACGGCGGCGCGCTGCGCCACGTCAACGCGCCCAGCGTGCGGTCGAATGCAGTGGGCAAGCTGACCGGCAACTTCTTCACGCTGGACCTGAACGCGGCGCGCCAGGTGTTTGAATCCGTGCCCTGGGTGCGGCGCGCGAGCGTGCGGCGCGAATGGCCCAACGGGCTGACCGTGGAAGTCGAGGAACACGAGGCACTGGGCACCTGGGGCCCCGCCGACAGCGGCAGGCTGGTCAACACCTATGGCGAAGTGTTCGTCGCCAACACGGCCGAGGCCGAGGAAGACGCCCAGCTGCTGGCGCTCGACGGTCCACCCGACAGCGAAGGCGACGTGATCGAGAAGCTCGAGGTCATGCGCGAATGGTTCAAGCCGCTCAAGGCGGAGCCCATGGCGGTGGCGCTGTCCGGCCGCTATGCCTGGCGCACGAAGCTGTCGAACGGCATGGTCGTGGAGCTGGGCCGCGAGCAGAACGACGAAGAGCGCGCCGCGATGGAGCAGCGCGTGAAGCGTTTCGTCGCCGCGTGGCCCCAGGTCACCGAGCAGTGGGGCAAGCAGATCGACTACGCGGACCTGCGCTACCCGAACGGGTTCTCGATCCGCACAGCCAGCGCCCGGTTCCTGACCGACGCGCAGGCCGCGGCCGCGGCGAAGGCCAGGGCAGCAGGTACGGGAACCCCGGAAACAGGTACTTCCAACAACAATCCGACGCGACTGAAGAGCAAGGCGGAGAAAACCCGATGAGCAAGGAATACAAGGACCTGTTGGTCGGTCTCGATATCGGCACCTCGAAGGTGGCGGCCGTGGTGGCGGAACTGCGCCCAGACGGCAGCTATGAGGTGATCGGGATGGGCCAGTCGGAGTCCAAGGGTCTGAAGAAAGGGGTCGTGGTCAATATCGAGGCCACCGTGCAATCGATCCAGAAGGCGCTCGAAGAGGCCGAGCTGATGGCCGACTGCAAGATTGCCGAAGTGTTCACCGGCATCGCCGGCAGCCATATCCGCAGCTTCAACTCCAGCGGCATGGTGGCTATCAAGGACAAGGAGGTGACGCAGACCGACGTGGCGCGCGTGATCGAGACCGCCAAGGCGGTCAATATCCCGACCGACCAGCAGATCCTGCACATCCTGACGCAGGAATTCATCATCGACGGCCAGGAAGACGTGCGCGAGCCGATCGGTATGAGCGGTATCCGCCTGGAAGTGAAGGTGCATATCGTCACCGGCGCGGTCAGCGCGGCGCAGAACATCGTCAAGTGCGTGCGCCGTTGCGGCCTGGAAGTGCATGACCTGATCCTGCAGCCGCTGGCTTCGAGCCTGGCGGTGCTGACCGAGGACGAGAAGGAACTGGGCGTGGTGCTGGTCGACATCGGCGGCGGCACCACCGATATCGCTATCTTCAGCGAGGGCGCGATCCGGCATACGGCCGTGATTCCCATCGCCGGCGACCAGATCACCAACGACATCGCCATGGCGCTGCGCACGCCGACGCCGGATGCCGAGGACATCAAGATGCAGTACGGCATTGCCAAGCAGGCGATTGCCGATCCGGAAGACATGATCGAAGTGCCCGGCGTGGGCGACCGCGGCACGCGCACCCTGTCGCGCCAGGCGCTGGCGGCCGTGATCGAACCGCGCATCGAGGAACTGTTTTCGCTGGTGCACCAGGTGGTGCGTGAATCGGGCTACGAAGAGCTGCTGTCGTCGGGCGTGGTGATCACCGGCGGCACGGCGATGATGCCTGGCATGGTGGAGCTTGGCGAGGACATCTTCCTGAAGCCGGTGCGCGTGGGCGTGCCGGAGTACCGCGGCAATCTGCACGAGGTCGTGAAGAGCCCGCGCTATGCCACGGTGATGGGCCTGCTGCTCGAAGGGCGCGTGCAACGCATGCGCGGACGAAAGGTGGCGGTGCAGAGCGGATCGGTCAAGCAGGTATGGGGCCGCATGAAGGAATGGTTTGTCGGCAACTTCTGACGCGAAGCTTGTCTGATGGAAAGGAAAGTCGCGCTGTCTTGACGATCGTGTCTACCACGGCAGAGATGGCGCGTTGATGGGAACAATTTCATTTAATCGGTTTCTTGTTCAGGAACCAGGGGTTGCGGCGGGGAGGCTGCAAAGTCTGGGGACTGATTTTTCTCGGAGGCAGTGATGGACTTTGACATGATCGAAACGGAAGTGATGGACGGCACCATCATCAAAGTGGTGGGCGTGGGCGGCGCGGGCGGCAATGCCGTGCAGCACATGATCAGCCGCGGCGTGCAGGGTGTTGAATTCATCTGCATGAACACCGACGCGCAGGCGCTGAAGCGTTCGACCGCTTCGCGCGTGCTGCAACTGGGCAATTCCGGCCTGGGCGCTGGTGCCAAGCCGGAAGTCGGTCGTAACTGCGCCGAGCAGGCCCGCGAGCAGATCGCGGACGCACTGCGCGGCGCCCACATGGTCTTCATCACTGCCGGCATGGGCGGCGGCACCGGTACCGGCGCCGCGCCGATCGTGGCGCAGGTGGCCAAGGAAATGGGCATCCTGACCGTGGGCGTGGTCAGCAAGCCGTTCGACTTCGAAGGCGCGCGCCGCGCCAAGGTGGCCGAACACGGTTCGAGCGAGCTGGAAAGCTCGGTCGATTCGCTGATCGTGGTGCTCAACGAGAAGCTCTTCGAAGTCATGGGCGATGATGCCGAGATGGACAAGTGCTTCCAGTGCGCGGACGACGTGCTGCACAACGCCGTGGCCGGTATTGCCGAGATCATCAACGTGGACGGCCTGGTGAACGTCGACTTCGAAGACGTGAAGACGGTGATGGGCGAGCAGGGCAAGGCCATGATGGGCACGGCGACCGTGTCGGGCGTGGATCGCGCCCGCCTGGCAGCCGAGCAGGCCGTGGCCAGCCCGCTGCTGGAAGGCGTGGACCTGTCCGGTGCGCGCGGCGTGCTGGTCAACATCACCGCCAGCCGTTCGCTCAAGCTGTCGGAAACCAAGGAAGTCATGAACACCATCCGCAGCTACGCCGCGGAAGACGCGACCGTGATCTTCGGTACGGTGTATGACGACGCCATGGGCGATGCCCTGCGCGTGACCGTGGTGGCGACGGGCCTGGGCCGTTCGGCCAAGAAGCAGCAGCCGATGACGTTGCTCAAGACCGGCACCGACAACATCCCGGTGCAGATGATGGCCGGCATGGCTGCCGCCGCCGTGCAGCACAGCTCGCCGGACTACAGCGGCCTGGATACGCCGGCCGTGTGGCGCAGCTCGCGTGAATCGGCGTCGGCCCACGTGGCCGCGCTGCAGGAGAAGGGTGTCGATACGTACGACATCCCGGCCTTCCTGCGCAAGCAGGCAGACTGAGCCGGGACGGCCGGATCCAGCATCGCAGGGCCGGTCCCTGACGGCTTGCGCGTCCTTGTCGCGAAGCACGAGCGCTCCCTATCCGCGCGTGCCTTGCATGGACCGTGCAAACCGCCCGGGCTGCCGGTGATGCCGCGTCCGCGCTGAACCGCCTCCGTTCACATCCTGTCGCCGGGACGGGCGGCCGCTGGCCGCCTCCCCGGACTGGTTCCCGCCCTCCCGGTCGGGATGTGCCGTCGTCCGCGCGGCGCGCTGCAAGGCGCGTCGCGCGGACTTTTTTGTAGCAAGCTGTATCGAAATGCCACCGGATGTCATCAGTCTTGGACGAGCGCGCTCGGGAGCCTATGATGCCGGCAGGCTTTCCCCGCTTTCCCCCTTCTTTGACAGGTTGCCAATCACCATGATCGCTGTCGGACAACGCGTCCCGGACGCCACGCTGCAAGAATTCTTCGATACCCAGAGCGAAGGCTGCTCGCTGGGTCCCAACGCGTTCCGCGTATCGGACCTGGTCAAGGGCCGCAAGATCGTGGTCTTTGCCTTGCCGGGGGCATTCACGCCGACCTGCTCGGCCAAGCACGTGCCTGGCTATGTCGCCGAGTCGCAGTCGCTGCGCGACGCGGGCGTGGACGAGGTCTGGTGCGTGTCGGTCAATGACGCCTTCGTGATGGGCGCCTGGGGCCGCGAGCAGCACACCGAAGGCAAGGTGCGCATGATGGCCGACGGAAGCGCAGAATGGACGCGTGCGCTGGGCCTGGACCAGGACCTCACGGCGCGCGGCATGGGCGTGCGCTCCAAGCGGTACGCGATGGTGCTCGATGATGGCGTGGTGACCCACCTGCAAGTCGAAGCGCCAGGCGAATTCAAGGTCAGCAGCGCGGAATCCATGCTGGAGACGTTGCGCGCCTGACACAAATCCTCAACCCGGTGTGCGGTATCTGCAACTTCCTGTGCATGGATTAACACACCGAAACAAAGAGGCTTAGCGGGATTTCCCTAGCAGTGGTAAAATCACTTAATCGACTAAGAAAACCTGATAGGTTTTAATAATATTGAGGCCGCCATGCTCAAACAGCGCACTATCAAGTCCCTGGTGAAGACGGTCGGTATCGGTCTGCACTCGGGTCGCAAAGTGACGCTGACCCTGCGGCCGGCCCTGGCTGGCACCGGTATCGTATTCACCCGCGTGGACCTGCCCGAAGCCGTGGAGATTCCCGTGGCCGCAAGCGCGATCGGCGACACGCGCCTGGCGTCGGTGCTGCAGAAGGATGGCGCGCGCGTTTCCACGGTCGAGCATTTGATGTCCGCTTGCGCCGGCCTCGGCATAGACAACCTTTATGTCGACGTCGACGCCGAGGAAATTCCGATCATGGACGGCAGCGCGGCATCGTTCGTGTTCCTGCTGCAATCGGCCGGCATCGAAGAGCAGAACGCCGCCAAGCGTTTCATCAAGGTGAAGAAGGCCGTGGAAGTGCGCGAGGGCGACAAGCTGGCGCGCCTGGAACCGTTCTTCGGCTTCAAGCTGTCGTTCACGATCGACTTCCGCCATCCGGCGGTCGACAAGACCGGCCAGAACTTCGCGATCGACTTTGCCGATACCAGCTACGTGCGCGAGATCGCCCGTGCCCGCACCTTCGGCTTTGCGCATGAGGTCGAGGCGCTGCGCGAAATGGGCCTGGCCCGTGGCGGCAGCCTGGACAACGCGATCGTGCTGGACGAGCACCGCATGCTCAACAACGAAGAGCTGCGCTACGGCGACGAGTTCGTGCGCCACAAGATCCTGGACGCGATCGGTGACCTGTACGTTGTCGGCCATCCGCTGATCGCTTCCTATGTCGCGCACAAGTCGGGCCACGGCCTGAACAACCAGTTGCTGCGCGCGCTGCTGGCGGACCAGGAAGCCTATGAACTGGTCACGTTCGACCGTGTCGAGGACGCGCCCGCCGCGTTCCTGCCGCAGGTCCAGCCCGCGTTTGCCTGATCGCGGCACGCGTGGAAACAAAAAAACCGGCCTAGGCCGGTTTTTTGTTTCCGTGATCCTGCCGATGGTGCGACAGCAGGGTCTTCAACGCATCCTGCAGCGGCGACGGCGGCAAGCTGCGCGCCAGATCGTCCAGGCTGGCAAGCCCGACCGCCGACATCTGTCCATTGGTCCGCGGCCGCACCACGGGGCCGGTGTCCCAGTCGCTATGGCGCGTTGCCTCGGGTTGTACCCGTACCCGGATTGCCGTCACCTGCGAGCCCCGCTCCTGCAGGCGGGTCAGCAATGTCGGCACGACCTGGCGCACCCGCGCGGCGGCCGCGCCGTGCGCGGCGAGCAACAGCAGGACCTGTTCCTGTTGCGGTCCGCGGCCATCGCGCTTGACTCCGGCGACGGCAATGCCGTTGCGCATGGTCGGCGGCAGCAGCGACAGCACCTGCGCTTCCAGCGACGCGAGCTCCCGTGCGGTCTGCATCAGCGCGGAAACCGGGCCGGCCTTGGCCAGCCAGTCGTTCAGGGGCTTGGCCGCCGGTGTCTGCAGGGCGTGGTGGGTGAACAGGCGCATGCGTGCATTCTAGCAAGCCGGCCCCTGGCGCGCCCCGGATTGCCGGCCCATGTGGAGGGCCGGCCACGCCCACGGAAGCGCACTTCCGGGGGCGCCCGATTGAACCTTGCCGGTCCGTCCCGATCTGCAGATAAATCAACGTCCCGCCGGGACCAGCGCGGCTTTGGCAAGACGGCACTTCCCGTCCCGGCCGCGACCCCGGCACATGATAAACTCGGCGTTTCGCGCCAATCTATCCATGCCTGGCACGGCTGGGGCCGCCCGTACGCGGGTCGCCGGACCGGTCCGCGCAGGTGAAAGCACTCGATGATCACGGGCCTTCTCAAGAAAGTCTTCGGCAGCCGCAACGAGCGGCTGATCAAACAATACCGCCGCACGGTGGAGCAGATCAACGCGCTGGAGCCCAAGTTCGAGCAGCTCTCCGACGACGACCTGCGCGGCATGACGGAGACCTTCCGGCAGCGCCACGCCGGCGGCGAATCGCTCGAGGCGCTGCTGCCAGAGGCGTTTGCCGTGTGCCGCGAAGCCAGCAAGCGCGTCATGAAGATGCGCCACTTCGACGTGCAGATGATCGGCGGCATGGTCCTCAATGACAACAAGATCGCCGAAATGCGCACCGGCGAGGGCAAGACGCTGACCGCGACGCTGGCCGTGTACCTCAATGCCATCACCGGCAAGGGCGTGCACGTGGTGACCGTCAACGACTACCTGGCCCAGCGCGACGCCGAGTGGATGGGCCGCCTGTACAACTTCCTGGGCCTGTCGGTGGGCGTGAACCTGTCGCAGATGGCGCACGACCAGAAGCAGGCCGCGTACAACGCGGACATCACCTACGGCACCAACAACGAGTTCGGCTTCGACTACCTGCGCGACAACATGGTCTATGACCCGTCGCAGCGCGTGCAGCGTCCGCTCAACTACGCGATCGTCGACGAGGTGGACTCGATCCTGATCGACGAGGCCCGCACGCCGCTGATCATCTCGGGCCAGGCCGAGAACCAGACCGACCTCTACCAGCGCATGAACGGCATCCCCAGGCTGCTCGAGCGCCAGATCGGCGAGGAAAAGGCCGACGGCACGGGCGTGGAGAAGCCGGGCGACTACTTCGTGGACGAGAAGGGCCACCAGGTCTACCTGACCGAGGCCGGCCACGAGAAGGCGGAAGAGATCCTGGCGCAGCAGGGCCTGATCGGCGAGGGCGAATCGCTCTACGCACCGCAGAACATCACGCTGATGCACCACCTGTACGCCGCCCTGCGCGCGCACAGCCTGTTCCACCGCGACCAGCATTACGTGGTGCAGAACGACGAAGTCGTCATCGTCGACGAATTCACCGGCCGCCTGATGACCGGGCGCCGCTGGTCCGACGGCCTGCACCAGGCCGTGGAAGCCAAGGAAGGCGTGTCCGTCCAGCAGGAAAACCAGACGCTGGCGACCATCACCTTCCAGAACTACTTCCGCATGTACACCAAGCTGGCCGGCATGACCGGCACGGCGGATACGGAAGCTTACGAATTCCAGGAAATCTATGGCCTGGAAGTGGTGGTGATCCCGACCAACCGCCAGGCCCAGCGCAAGGACCTGCAGGACCAGATCTACAAGACCTCGACGGAGCGCTACGCCGCCGTCGTGCGCGATATCCGCGACTGCTTCGAGCGCGGCCAGCCGGTGCTGGTCGGCACGACCTCGATCGAGACCTCCGAATACCTGTCGGACCTGCTCAACAAGGAAAAGCTGCCGCACCAGGTGCTCAACGCCAAGCAGCACGAGCGCGAGGCCGAGATCGTGGCCCAGGCCGGCCGCCCGAAGATGATCACCATCGCCACCAACATGGCTGGCCGCGGTACCGACATCGTGCTGGGCGGCAATGTGGAAAAGCAGGCCGGGTTCATCGAGGTGGACGCGAACCTGTCCGACGCCGACAAGGCTGCACGCATCCAGCAGCTGAAAGACGAATGGCAGTCGCTGCACGAACAGGTCAAGTCCGCGGGCGGCCTGCATATCGTCGGCACCGAGCGCCATGAATCGCGCCGTATCGACAACCAGCTGCGCGGCCGTGCCGGCCGCCAGGGCGACCCGGGTTCGTCGCGCTTCTACCTGTCGCTGGACGACCAGTTGCTGCGCATCTTCGCGGGCGACCGCGTGCGCGCCATCATGGAACGCCTGAAGATGCCCGAGGGCGAGCCGATCGAAGCCGGCATCGTCACGCGCTCGATCGAATCGGCGCAGCGCAAGGTGGAAGGCCGCAACTTCGACATCCGCAAGCAGCTGCTGCAGTACGACGACGTCGCCAACGACCAGCGCAAGGAAATCTACAAGCTGCGCAACGACGTGCTGGAAGCCAATGACGTCGGCGAAATGGTCAAGAACCTGCGCGAAAGCGTGCTGATCGAGCTGTTCCGCGAGCACGTGCCGGCCGAGACCATGGAAGAACAGTGGGACATCGCCGGCCTGGAAGCGCGCCTGCGCGACGACTGGGGCCTGGAGCTGCCGCTGGCACAGACCATCGAAGGCGCCCAGAGCATCGAGGACGAACAACTCCTCGACATGATCCTGAAGGCCGCCGAAGAGCGCTACGAAGGCAAGGTCGCCATCGTGGGCCGCGAATCGTTTGCCGGTTTCGAGCGCTCGGTCATGCTGCAGAGCATCGACACGCACTGGCGCGAGCACCTGGCCGCGCTGGACCACCTGCGCCAGGGCATCCACCTGCGCGGCTATGCGCAGAAAGACCCGAAGCAGGAGTACAAGCGCGAGTCGTTCGAACTGTTCGCGCGCCTGCTCGACGTGATCAAGAACGAAGTCACGCGCGTGACCTTCAACGTGCAGATCCAGTCGCCGGAAGAGCTGGAACAGGCTTCGGAGCAGATCGAGGAAGGCCTGTCGCACCTGGAGAACGTGCAGTACAAGCACGACGAGTTCGCCGAGGGCCGCGAGCCCGTGGAAGACGCGCCGTCGCCGCGCACCGGCGCCGCCGTGGCTGCCGCCGAAATGGCGGCGGCGGGGATGGCCAAGGTGGGCCGCAACGATCCTTGCCCGTGCGGTTCGGGCAAGAAGTTCAAGCAGTGCCACGGCAAGCTGAGCTGAGCCTGGCGCCAGCCGGACCATGCACGACAGCCCTTGCCGCCACGGCGGAAGGGGCGAAGAGGTAACGACATGCCCGCGCCAAGCGGGCATGTTCGTCTGACGACTGAACAGACAGACCAAGCAGGACTACAGGACAGGAACCGATATGCCCGTGAATCTTCCGCTGCCGCAGGCAGAAAACCTGAAACCCGTTGCCGGCGTCGAACTCGGCTGGGCCGAGGCCGGCATCCGCAAGGCCAATCGCAAGGACGTGCTGGTGGTGCGCGTGGCGGAAGGCAGCACCGTGGCCGGCGTGTTCACGCGCAACCGCTTCTGTGCGGCACCCGTGCAGGTATGCCGCGAGCATCTGGCCGGCGGCAAGGGCATACGCGCACTGGTGATCAACACCGGCAATGCCAATGCCGGCACCGGCGAGACCGGCCTGGCCAACGCCCGCGCCACCTGCGACGCGCTGGCCGGCCAGCTTGGCATCGCCGCGCAGCAGGTGCTGCCGTTCTCGACCGGCGTGATTCTCGAGCAGTTGCCGATGGACCGCCTGCTGGCCGGCCTGGCGCCTGCCGTGGCCAACGCGAAGGCCGACAACTGGCTGGCCGCCGCCGAATCGATCATGACCACCGACACGCAGCCCAAGGCGGCATCGCGCACGGTGCAGATCGACGGCAAGACGGTCACGCTCTCCGGTATCAGCAAGGGCGCCGGCATGATCCGCCCGAATATGGCGACCATGCTCGGCTTTATCGCCACCGACGCGGGCGTGGCCCAGCCGGTGCTGCAGGCGCTGGTGTCGCATGCGGCCGACCACTCGTTCAACAGCATCACGATCGACGGCGACACCTCGACCAACGATTCCTTCGTGCTGATCGCCACGGGCAAGTCGGGCGCCGCCATCGAGCGCGCCGAAGGCGCGGCCTTCGAGGCGCTGCGCGACGCTGTCACCAGCCTGGCGCAGGAACTCGCGCAGATGATCGTTCGCGACGGCGAGGGCGCCACCAAGCTCATGACCATCCGCGTGGAAGGCGGCAAGGACGTGGCCGAGTGCCGCCAGATCGCCTATGCCGTGGCCCACTCGCCGCTGGTCAAGACGGCGTTCTTTGCGTCGGACCCCAACCTTGGCCGTATCCTGGCTGCCGTCGGTTATGCCGGCGTGGACGATCTCGATGTCGACCGCGTCAACCTGTGGCTCGACGACGTCTGGGTGGCCCGCGACGGCGGCCGCAACCCCGACTACCGCGAAGAGGATGGCCAGCGCGTGATGAAGCAGGCCGAGATCACCGTGCGCATCGCGCTGGGCCGCGGCAACGCCGAAGCCACGGTGTGGACCTGCGACCTCTCGCACGACTACGTGTCGATCAACGCCGACTATCGTTCCTGATCATCGCCCCCTGTTCAACGACGCTCCGCTGCCATGTCTGACCTCGCCTCCCGCCTCGACAACTTCCTCGCCCGACTCGAACAGTGGCTGCCGCCGCAACTGACGGAAGCGGACTGGCAAGAGGCGGTAGCGTTCCGCTGGCGCAAGCGGCAGAGCCTGTTCGGCAATATCGGCTACCTGCAGCCGGTGCGCCAGCTGCCGCCGATCCACCTCGATGACCTCAAGAACATCGAGCGCCAAAAGGACGCCATCGTCGCCAATACACGCCAGTTCGTGAACCGGCTGCCGGCCAACAACGTGCTGCTGACCGGCGCGCGCGGCACCGGCAAGTCGTCGCTGATCAAGGCCTGCCTCAATGCCTTTGTGAAGGACGGCCTGCGGCTGGTGGAAGTGGACAAGAGCGACCTGGGCGATCTTGGCGATATCGTCGAGCAGGTCGCCAAGCGCCCCGAGCGCTTCGTGATCTTCTGCGACGACCTGTCGTTCGAGGATGGCGAATCCGGCTACAAGGCGCTCAAATCGGCGCTGGACGGCTCGGTGGCTGCGCAGTCGGACAATGTGCTGGTGTATGCGACGTCCAACCGCCGCCACCTGCTGCCGGAGTACATGAAGGACAACGAGTCATACCGCCATACCGAAGATGGCGAGATCCATCCCGGCGAAGTCGTCGAGGAGAAGATCTCGCTGTCGGAACGCTTTGGCCTGTGGCTGTCGTTCTATCCGCCCAAGCAGGACGAGTACCTGTCCATCGTCGGCCATTGGCTCAAGCATTTCGGCTGCACGGACGACGACATTGCCGCGGCGCGCGGCGATGCGCTGGTGTGGGCGCTGGAACGCGGTTCGCGCTCGGGCCGCGTGGCCTGGCAGTTCGCGCGCGACTGGGGCGGCAAGCATGGCAAGCCGTTCATCGCCGACGTGGAGGGCGCATGACGCAGATGCAAGACACGGCCGCGCCGCGCAAGGTCACCGAGGTGGCAGTAGGCGTGCTGGTGCAGCCGGACGGCCGCTTCTTGCTGGCACAGCGTCCGGGCGGCAAGCCCTACGAGGGCTACTGGGAATTCCCGGGCGGCAAGCTGGAACCAGGCGAGACCGTGGAGGCCGCGCTCGCGCGCGAACTTCATGAAGAACTGGGCCTCGATATCACCGAATGCGTGCGCTGGCACGTGCTCGAGCACGACTACCCTCACGCCTATGTGCGGCTGCATTTCTGCAAGGTCACGGCCTGGCGCGGCGATCCCGTCGGACGCGAGGGCCAGGCCTTTTCGTGGCAGACGGTGCCCGTGACGGTCGAACCGCTGCTGCCGGCCACCATCCCGGTGGTCGAATGGTTGGGCGAAGAATCCCGGCCCGCCTGACAAGCCAAGCTGTTCCCGCGCCCCTGCGGCCGCGGCGCCCGTGATTGCGCCCACACAATAACAGCAAGAAGGGACCAGGCCATCCATGTAGCCGCAGGCCGCGGCCACAAGGAATCCGGACACGAAGGCAAACAGCACCGCGCCGGCCACCATCTGCCAGCGCGCCCCGGCATCCACGGGTGCCGGCATCATGAAATAGCCGAACGTGGCCGCCGGGACCAGCGCCAGGACTAGTGGGCGAGGGCTTTGCCGTGACGGCCGAATGGCTCGGCCTGGCGGTGTTTGTGCTGGTGTGCGTGGGGTTCTGCCGCCGCGTGCTGGCCGCGGCGCATTGAGCGGACGGGACGGCTCCAGAAGTCGTCGCGGGTCAGTCGTCTTCGTCTTCCGGCAGGTCCGGCGATGGGGTTTCGTCGGGTTTGCTGCCGATCACGTACTTCTCGGACGCCCATGCGCCCAGGTCGATCTGCCTGCAGCGCTCGGAGCAGAACGGGCGGAACTTGTTTTCGGGAATCCATTCCACCTTGGTGCCGCAGGTGGGGCATTTGACGACGGCAGGCATGACTTCAGAAATTGCAGAGCTTGAGCAGGAACGGGATGTCGGCGTCGACCGAGCGCGGGCGCAGGTCGCCGTCCTGCTGCGTAAAGCGGACCCACAGCATGTACTTGTTGGCGCTCATCTCGGGGATAAAGGCCAGCAGCGAGTCATCGAGGTGCACCTGCATCAGCTGGTAGCTGCGGCCCGATAGCATCTGCTGGTAGCTGCCGCCCGTGGCGATCACCTTGCCGCTCTGGCCCGATTCACGCAGCAGGCGCAATACCGTCGAAGTCCCGGCGCGCAGCGCCACCAGCGGCCTGGCCCATTTCAGGATATCGGCGCGGCGTTCCTCGGCGGGACGATGCTGCCAGGCATAGTAGGCCGGCAGGTCGAACTCGCAGGTGCCGCCCGGAATGATCGCGCGGCTGCGGATGCTGGTCAGCCACTCGTTGTCGGCCAGCAGCTGGCCCGCCTTGCCCACGGTCTGGTTGAGCATGGCAATGCCCTGCTCGATCTCGCCGATGACGGCGTCCAGCGCTTCCTGGTCGATCTGGGGATTGACGCGCAACGCGGTCAGCGCCTGGCGCTGGCGTTCCAGTTCCTTGATCAGGTCGGTCTTGAGGTCGGCGCGGCCGGCCACGTCGATGATCTCGAACAGCGTGGTCAGTGCGACATGGTGCTGCAGAGCGTGTTCCTGGCCGAGGAAGTAATCCAGCCGATCGAACAGGTCCTCCAGGCGCAGCAACATCCTGATGCGTTCGTTGAAAGGATATTCGTACAGGATCAAGTGCTATGTCCGTGCAGCGCTGAGGCGGCGCTCCCGTGGGAGCGTCCCGGTGCGGGCGTGGCCCGGGGAACGTCAGGAATGTGTGGCAGCCGCGGCCGTCCACGCATTTCGCGTTAGGTTCCAGCGCATTCTATGCGAGACGGGCTGCGAGGACAATGCAATGTGCATCATGCGCCGAGCCAGTGAGCACAGCGGTGCCTGCTTGTGCCCTGGATCAGGTGCGCGTGACGCCGGCGGCTGACAACGCGCGATAGGTTCGGTCCAGCAGGTCAACCTGTGCGGTGAGTGCCTCGACCGGCCCGTCGTTGTCGACCACATCGTTGGCCACGGCCAGCCGCTGCGCACGCGTCGCCTGTTTCGCCATGATGGCCAGTACCTGTTCGCGGCTGAAGCCATTGCGCGCCATGACGCGCGCGATCTGCGTTTCCTCGGTGCAATCCACCACCAGCACGCGCCCGACGCGCTCGACCCATGCGCCGGATTCGACCAGCAGCGGCACGACGTAGATCAGGTACGGATGCTCGCCGGCATCGGCAATGCTCTTGGCGCGGGCCGTGGTCAGTGCTCGGATCAGCGGATGGGTGATGCCTTCGAGCCGGGCCTTGGCGGCAGGGTCGGCAAAGACCAGCGCGCGCATGGCATCGCGGTTCATGGCACCGTCGGCGCGCAGGCACTGCGGGCCGAAGGCATCGACCAGCGCGGGAATGGCCTGCCCGCCCGGCGCGGTGATCTCGTGCGCAAGCAGGTCAGTGTCGATGATGGCGGCGCCGCGCGCGGCGAACATGTCGGCCACGCGGGTCTTGCCGCTGCCGATGCCGCCTGTCAGTCCGATCTCCAGCATGTCAGGTTCCGTGGGTGCAATGGCCGAACGATACCAGCTTGGCGCGGCGCGGGCCGTTCCTCACGGCGTCGGCAGCGGCAGCACGCCCGGCCCGAAGAACAGCACCAGCGCGCCGGCGCCGGCAATGAACGGGCCGAACGGGAAGGGCGTGTCGCGGTGCTGGCGGCGCAGCGCGATGCTGGCTACGCCAAACACCACGCCGACCACCGAAGACAGCAACACCAGCGTCGGCAGCGCCTGCCAGCCGAACCAGGCGCCCAGCGCCGCCATCAGCTTGAAGTCGCCATAGCCCATGCCTTCCTTGCCGCGCACCAGCTTGAACACCCAGTAGGCGGACCACAGCAGCAGGTAGCCGGCCACGGCACCGATCACCGCATCGGCCAGCGGCACGAACAGCCCGCCCAGGTTGAGCAGCAGCCCCAGCCACACCAGCGGCAGCGTGATCTGGTCGGGCAGCAGCTGCGTGTCGGCATCGATCATCGTCAGCGCCAGCAGCGACCACAGCAGCACCAGCGCCGCCACGCCTTGCCAGGTCGGCCCGAAGTGCCAGGCGGCCAGCGCACTGAGCACGCCGCAAGCCAGTTCCACCAGCGGATAGCGCACGCTGATCGGCGCCTTGCACGACGCGCAGCGCCCGCGCAGGAAGAGATAGCTGATGACGGGAATGTTCTCCCAGGCGGCGATGGCATGACCGCAGTGCGGGCACGCCGAGCGCGGCACCATCAGGTTGTAGCGTTCGGGGTAGGGCAGGGGATCGCCGCGCAACTCGGCGATGTAGTTGGCTTCGTCATACTCCATCATGCGCGGCATCCGGTGGATCACCACGTTCAGGAAGCTGCCCACCAGCAGGCCGAGGAGGGCCGTTGCCGCAAGCAGGAACGACGGCGGCAGCGCGGCCAGGGTCGGCAGCACGGCGCCGCCGGCGGGGAATACCGGATTCGTCAATTACACCACCTGTCCCAGCTTGAAGATCGGCAGGTACATCGCGACCACCATGCCGCCGATGAGCACGCCCAGCACCACGATGATCAGCGGCTCGATCAGGCTCGAAATGGCCGCCACGGCATCGTCGACCTCGCGTTCGTAGAATTCGGCCACCTTGAGCAGCATGTTGTCGAGCGCGCCCGACTCCTCGCCGATCTGGGTCATCTGCAGCACCATGTTGTCGAACACGTGCGTGGCCTGCATGGCGTTGGTCAGGCTGGTGCCGATGCGCACCGCCTGTTCGATCTCGCGCGTGGCGTCGTAGTAGACCCAGTTGCCGGCGGCGCCGGCCACGGATTCCATCGATTCCACCAGCGGCGTGCCGGCGGCGAACATGGTGGCGAGCGTACGCGTCCAGCGCGCGATCACGGCCTTGCGGAACAGGCTGCCGAAGATGGGCAGTTTCAGCATGATGCGGTCGGTGCTGCGCTGGACCTTCTCCGACTTCTTCAGGGCCCGTATATAGAGAGCAACGCCGCCCACCGGTATGCCGATGACGATGTACCAGTACGCAACAAAGAAGTCCGAGATCGCGATCACCACCAGCGTGGGCGCCGGCAGGTTGGCGCCGAAGCTCGAGAACACGCCCTTGAAGGCCGGGATCACGAACAGCATCAGGATCACCGTGACGGCAAAGGCCACGGTCAGCACCGCGATCGGGTAGATCATCGCGGACTTGATCTGGCTCTTCAGCGCGATGGTCTTTTCCATGTAGAGCGACAGGCGCTCCAGCAGGGAATCGAGGATACCGCCCTGTTCACCAGCGTCGATCAGGTTGCAGTACAGCGTGTCGAAATAGCGCGGGTGACGGCGGAAGGCCTGCGCCATGCTGCTGCCTGACTCGATGTCGAAACGGATGTCGGATAGCAGTTGCGTGAAGTTAGGGTTGGCGTGGCCGCGCGCGATGATGTCGATCGACTGCAGCAGCGGAATGCCCGCCTTGAGCATGGTGGAAAGCTGGCGTGTGAAATACGCGATGTCTTTCTGGGTGATGGTCTTGCCGCGCGCTGCCTTGCGCTTTTTCATCTTGACCACGGTGAGGCCCTGCTTGCGCAGGCTCGCCGTGACCTCGGCCTGGTTCTCGGCCCGCTGTTCCCCGGTGAACGTCTTGCCCTTGCGGTCCTTGCCTTCCCACTCGAAGATGTACTGCGTAGGTGCCTTGCGTCCTGCTTTCGCGCGTGACGGCGCTGCCGCCCGTGCGCCCGCTGCTGGTGCGCGCGTTGCCATGATTGACCCCCGACATGAACGTCTGTTGTTTTACGTATTCGTTGTGGCCAGCACTTCTTCGAGTGACGTGACCCCCTGCTTGACCTTCAGCAAGCCGGCTTCCCGCAAAGATAGCACGCCGTCGCGGCGCGCCTGTTCGGCAATCTGCAGCGCCGTGCCGTGCGACAGGATGATCTGCTGCATCGCCTCGGTGATCGGCATGACCTGGTAGATGCCGCAGCGTCCCTTGTAGCCGCTGCCATTGCAGCGCTCGCAACCGACCGGATGGTAAGGCTGCCAGCTGCCGTCGATCTGGCTTTCCTTGAAGCCGGCCTCGAGCAGCGCCTCGTTCGGGATCGAACCCGCGCGCTTGCACGTGCACAGCCGCCGCGCCAGCCGCTGCGCCGTGATCAGCAGCACGCTCGAGGCGATATTGAACGGCGCCACGCCCATGTTCATCAGGCGCGTCAGCGTGGTCGGCGCATCGTTGGTGTGCAGCGTGGACAGCACCAGGTGGCCGGTCTGCGCGGCCTTGATCGAGATGTCGGCGGTTTCCAGGTCGCGGATTTCGCCGACCATGATGATGTCCGGATCCTGCCGCAGGAACGAGCGCAACGCCGCGGCGAAGGTCAGGCCGGCCTTGTCGTTGACATTGACCTGGTTGATGCCGGGCAACTGGATTTCGGCCGGGTCTTCGGCCGTCGAGATATTGATGTCGCCCTGGTTCAGCAGGTTCAGGAACGTATAGAGCGAAACGGTCTTGCCGCTGCCGGTGGGGCCGGTGACCAGGATCATGCCGTAGGGGCGCTTGATGGTGTCCATCAGCAGCGCCTTCTGCTCGGGCTCGTAGCCGAGCTGGTCGATGTCCAGCTTGTCGCTCGATGACTCCAGGATACGCATCACGATCTTCTCGCCAAAGAGCGTGGGCAGCGTCGACACGCGGAAGTCCACCGCCTTCTCGACGATTTCCTTGGCGTCCTTGCCTTGTGGCAGCGGAATCAGCAGCTTCATGCGGCCGTCCTGCGGCACGCGCTTTTCGGAGATGTCCAGGCGCGACAGCACCTTGATGCGCGTGGCGATCTTGTCGCGGATATCGAGCGGCGGGCGTGCCACCTCTTGCAGCACCCCGTCCACGCGGAAGCGCACGCGGTAGAAGGTCTCGAACGGTTCGAAGTGAAGGTCCGACGCGCCACGGTGGAAGGCCTCGGTCAGCAGCTTCTGCAGGAAGCGCACGACCGGCGCGTCGTCGATGTCGCTGGTGGCGGTGCGGTTGCGCTGCGCGGCGGCGGCCACCGGGTCGTACTCGATCAGCTTGCGCTCGTTGGACGTCCCGGGCGCGATGTCCTTGAGCGTGCCCGCGGCTTCACCGGCGGAACGCACGTGCTTCATCAGCTTGTCGTGCTCCACCACCACGGTGTCGAGCGGCAGGTTGTACTTCTGCTTGATCGCGTCGAGCCCGGCCTGGTTGGACGGGTCGGAGATGCCCACCACCAGGCGGTTCTCGCGACGGCCGAGCGGCAGCAGCCGATGGGCGTGGAATTCGCGGTTGCCCGCCAGCGCCGGCGGAACCTTGTTCAGGTTGTACTGTGCCAGGTCGAGCAGCGGCAGCTGGTACTTGTCCGCCGCGAACAGCGCAACGTCATGCGCAGTCATCGTGCCGCTGCCAACGATCTCGTCGATCAGCTGCGTCTTCTTTTCGCGCGCCGACTGTTCCAACTGGGCGAGCAGCGCGGGCGCGATGCGACGGCTCTGTGCTAGGGCGAGACCAAGTGTCATGGCAGGAACCAGATGGTGCAGGCGCCCGCGAGCGCCCGTCGGGGCCATCGGCCCCCGGATCGGCGCAGTTTGCCGCTGGGGTCACTTTTTGTAAAGGCGACAAAGGGCCATGTCGGCATTTGTGCGACACGGACGCAACCCTACTGGCGCGGGGAGTATGGAGGAGAGGGAAAGGAAGACGGATCGGCGCCGCGAGATGCCGGCGCCGAAACAAAAAAGCCGCACATTGCTGTGCGGCTTTTTGCTGGCCCCAAACTGCGTGGCCGTGAATTCTGGTCGGGGTGAGAGGATTCGAACCTCCGGCCTCTACGTCCCGAACGTAGCGCTCTACCAGGCTAAGCTACACCCCGAATTTTGTCTTTGTCGCCCACCGTTGCCGGTCAGCAGCAAAGAACGTAAGTCTAGCAGCGTTTCTCTCGAATGGGAAGAGGGCTTCAGCGGTTTCAGGACTGGCGCTGCAGCGAGAACGCGCACAGCGCAATCAGCGTGTCCTTCAGTTCCGAGGGCGGAAACTGCTGGGCGGCCTTTTCTGCGGCCTCGGCCTCGCGGCGCGCGGCTTCGAAGGTGACATCGAGCGCGCCGCTCGCATGGATGGCCGAGAACACCGCGTCGAAATGCTCGGTGCCGCCCTGCACGATGGCTTCGCGCGCCAGGGCGCGTTGCTCCGGCGTGCCATGCTCCAGCAGATGCAGCAGCGGCAGCGTGGGCTTGCCTTCGCGCAGGTCGTCGCCGGCATTCTTGCCCATCTGCTCGGCGCTGGCGGTGTAGTCCAGCATGTCGTCGATGAGCTGGAACGCGGTACCGATGCGGCGACCGTACTCGGCTGCGGCTTCCTCCATGGTGGCGTCCGCACCCGCGAGCACGGCGCCGAGCTGTGCCGCGGCCTCGAACAGCTTGGCCGTCTTGTAGCGGATCACCTGCAGGTAGCGCTCCACCGTGACGTCGGGATCGTGCATGTTCAGCAGTTGCAGCACTTCGCCCTCGGCGATCACGTTGGTCGCGTTCGACAGGATTTCCATGATGCGCATGCTGCCGGCATCGACCATCATCTGGAACGCACGCGAATAGAGGAAGTCGCCCACCAGCACGCTGGCGGCGTTGCCGAACACCGCATTGGCTGTCTCGCGGCCACGGCGCAGCTCCGACTCGTCGACCACGTCGTCATGCAGCAGCGTGGCGGTGTGAATGAACTCCACGACGGCGGCCAGCTCATGGTGGCGGTGCCCGTCATAGCCGAAGGCGCGGGCCGACAGCAACAGGATTACCGGGCGCAGGCGCTTGCCGCCGGCGCTGATGATGTATTCACCGATCTGCTCGATCAGAGGAACTTCGGAAGACAGCCGTTGACGGATGACTGCATCGACCGCGCGCATGTCTGCAGCGACCGGGGCAAGCAAGGCAGTGGCGGAAGGCTGGGTCAAGATGATCACCGTTACGCAAAACCGGACGATTATATGCGATGCCAACGTGGTTCACGCCAGTGTCCAGTCCCCGTTCGGGGGAGGCGCGGCTGCCGGGGTCTATAATTCCGGCATGAACAAGTCCACGTCCCGCGGCAGTGCCCGCCGCACGGCCTGGTGGGTGGCATTTGCCGCACTGGCGGGCTTCCTGCTGGCCGATCTGACCTGATCCACGCCTGCGCAGAAGTGCGCAAGGCGTCGCCGGACAGGCTATGTGCCTGTTTTCTTTGCGTTTTTCTCCAGCCTGGTTTATAGTTCTCGGTTTCCTCCGGTGGTTTTGCCCGTCTTGCGGGTATCGACCGGCGGGAGATAACCGGGCCGCACAGGCGTTGGCGGGCTGCTTGGCAGCATGCAAGCGCGACGTGCCGGCATTCGGCGTTTTATTCACATCCGAGAGGTTCGACAATGTACGCGGTCGTAAAAACCGGCGGCAAGCAATACAAGGTTGCTGCTGGCGAAAAACTTAAAGTAGAACAGATACCGGCAGACATTGGCGCAGAAATCACGCTCGACCAGGTGCTCGCAGTGGGCGCCGGCGACCAAATCAAGTTTGGTACGCCGCTGGTGAGCGGGGCTTCCGTCAAAGCTACCGTTATCTCCCAAGGTCGTCACGACAAGGTGAAGATCTTCAAGATGCGCCGTCGCAAGCACTACCAGAAGCGTCAAGGCCATCGTCAGAACTACACCGAGCTGCGCATCGAAGCGATCAACGCCTGATCATTCGAACGTAACCCGGTAAAGCGACAGGAGTAAGACATGGCACAGAAAAAAGGCGGCGGTTCCACGCGGAACGGCCGTGATTCAGAATCGAAGCGTCTGGGCGTGAAGGTGTTTGGTGGCCAGGCCATCAACGCCGGCGGCATCATCGTCCGCCAGCGCGGCACCCGCGTGCACGCCGGTGACAACGTGGGCGTGGGCAAGGACCACACCCTGTTTGCACTGGTCGACGGTCACGTGCAATTCGCTGTCAAGGGCCCTGCCAAGAAGCAGCAAGTCAGCGTCGTTCCGGCGGCCTGATAACAGCCTTTGCAGCACGAAGGCCCCGCAATGCTTGCGGGGCTTTTTCATTTTTGGCGACAATGCAAGTTGCCAATGCCGGTCGGTAGCCCGGTCCACCACGGAAACTCACTATGAAGTTCATCGACGAAGCCCGAATCGAAGCCATCGCCGGCAACGGCGGCAATGGCAGCGCCTCGTTCCGGCGCGAGAAGTTTGTGCCCTTCGGTGGTCCGGATGGGGGCGACGGCGGCCGGGGCGGCAGCGTGTTCGCCGTAGCGGACCGCAACATCAATACCCTGATCGACTTCCGCTACGCCAAGAAGCACGTGGCCAGGAACGGCGAAAACGGCCGTGGCTCCGATTGCTACGGCGCCGCTGGCGAGGACATCACGTTGCGCATGCCGGTCGGCACGCTGATCACCGACATGGACACCGGCGAGTTGATCGCCGACCTGACCGAGCACGGCCAGAAGGTCTGCCTGGCTGAAGGCGGCATGGGCGGCTGGGGCAACCTGCATTTCAAGTCCAGTACCAACCGCGCGCCGCGCCAGCAGGTGGATGGCAAGCCCGGCGAGCGCCGCATGCTCAAGCTGGAGCTGAAGGTGCTGGCGGACGTCGGCCTGCTGGGCATGCCCAACGCGGGCAAGTCGACATTTATTTCGCATATCTCCAACGCGCGCCCGAAGGTGGCGGACTATCCGTTTACCACGCTGCACCCGAACCTGGGCGTGGTGCGCGTCGACCACGAGCAGTCGTTCGTGGTAGCGGACATTCCGGGCCTGATCGAAGGCGCGGCCGAAGGTGCCGGCCTGGGTCACCAGTTCCTGCGCCATCTGCAGCGTACCGGACTGCTGCTGCATATCGTCGACCTGGCGCCGTTCGATGAAGCGGTGGATCCGGTGGCGGAAGCCAAGGCCATCGTCAACGAGCTGAAGAAGTACGACGAAACGCTCTACGACAAGCCGCGCTGGCTGGTGCTGAACAAGCTCGACGTGGTGCCGGAAGACGAGCGCGCCACGCGCGCCAAGGACTTCATCAAGCGCTACAAGTGGAAGGGCCCGGTGTTCCAGATCTCCGCGCTCACCGGCGAAGGCTGCCGCGAGCTGATCTACGCGATCAAGGACCACCTGGCCGCGATCAAGGCCGAAGAAGCTGCCGCACTGGCCGAGCCCGACATCCGGCTCGACGATCGCCGGCACAACGTCGACCAGGAAGGTCACGAGCAGTAAGCCAGCTTTTTTCCCTCGCCCATGCGGGGCGAGGAACCACCATTGGGGACGCAAAAAATGCCCCCGGAGACAGGATTTCTCGCCATGCAATCGGTCATTGCCCAGGCAAAACGTATCGTCGTGAAGGTTGGCTCCAGCCTGGTCACCAACGACGGCAAGGGGTTGGACTACGACGCCATTGCGCGCTGGGCGGCGCAGATCGCCAAGCTGCGCTCGATCGGCAAGGAAGTGGTGCTGGTCAGCTCCGGCGCCATTGCCGAGGGTATGCAGCGCCTGGGCTGGGTACGCCGTCCGCGTGAAATCCACGAACTGCAGGCTGCCGCCGCCGTGGGCCAGATGGGCCTGGCGCAAGTCTATGAAAGCCAGTTCGGCCGCTATGGCATCCGCACCGCGCAGGTGCTGCTTACCCACGCCGACCTGGCCGACCGCGAGCGCTACCTGAACGCGCGCTCCACGCTGCTGACGCTGCTCTCGCTGGGCGTGGTCCCCATCATCAACGAGAACGACACCGTGGTTACCGATGAAATCAAGTTCGGCGACAACGACACGCTGGGCGCGCTGGTGACCAACCTGATCGAAGGCGATGCGCTGGTCATCCTGACCGACCAGCGCGGGCTCTACACCGCCGATCCGCGCAAGGACCCGAACGCCGAGTTCGTCGACGAGGCGCTGGCCGGCACGCCCGAGCTCGAAGCGATGGCCGGCGGCGCCGGCACCTCGATCGGCCGCGGCGGCATGCTGACCAAGATCCTGGCCGCCAAGCGCGCGGCCAAGTCCGGCGCGCATACCACCATTGCTTCTGGCCGCGAGGCCAATGTGCTCGAACGCCTGGCGGCGGGCGAGGCCATCGGCACCCAACTACTGGCCCCGACCGGACGCCTGACCGCCCGCAAGCAGTGGATGGCGGATCACTTGCAACTGCGCGGCCGTGTCGTGATCGATGCCGGCGCCGTGGAAAAGCTCACCAGCGGCGGCAAGTCGCTGCTTCCGATCGGTGTGGTCGAAGTGCAGGGCGAGTTCGCGCGCGGCGAGGTGGTGGCCTGTGTCGGCGCGGATGGGCGCGAAGTGGCGCGCGGCATTACCAACTATTCGAGCGCCGAAGCGCGGCTGATCGCGCGCAAGCCGTCGTCGGAGATCGAATCGGTGCTCGGCCACCTGAACGAGCCCGAGCTGATCCACCGGGACAACCTCGTGCTGGTCTGAGTCCGCGATACGGTAACGGTGCAAATGAAAAGGGCGATGCCGTGGCATCGCCCTTTTTTCCTTCTGCCTGCAGAGGCTCAGCGCCGCGGGGCGTGGTCCTTCAGGTCGCGGACCATGGCATCCGGCGTGCCGGCCACGGTGCGGCCCTCGCAGAAGAAATCGGTCGCCAGCGTCGCCGCGTAGGCGTTGCGCGCACTGGTTTGCATGCGGATCCAATCTTCGCGTGTATCGCCGCGGTTGAGTACCCATTCCTTGGCGCCGACCGGCAGCGTCGCGTAGATCTTGCGCTCGAACGCGTCGCAGCGCAGGCCTTCGAAGTTCACGTTGCGTGCGCCGCTGGCGCTGCTGATCACCACCGTAAAGCGCACCACCTTGTCCGCGCCGACCGACACCGACTTGCTGTCCACCGCGAACGTGAGATTGCCGGTGCCATTGACCGAGAACGGGATCAGGTTCGCATCCTGCGGCGGTGCCGGCAGGATCGCCTCTTCCTCCTTGAAGGTCTTCGGCTCGAACGGGTTGATCCACTTGGATTCTTCTTCGGGCATTTGCTTGCCGGTGGTCTTGCAGCCCGCCAGCGCCAGGCAGGCGGCGGCAAGCAACAGGCCAGCAGCGGTCAGGCCGCCGCGGCGGCCCTGGCCGGTAACACGATTCATCAGGACTCCGTGTGGTTGGAAGCCGGCGCGGCCGGCAAAACTGCGGCATCTTCCGCTGCGCCCGCTTCGGCCGGCACCTCGGGCATGCCCGGCGTGACGGCTTGCGGCGGCCGGCGCTGCCCGCCGCCATGGCGGCCATGATGGACGCCATACGGGCTGAGCGGCACGCGCGAGTTTCGGTTCAGGAAGCGCGACAGCTCACCCAGCGCAAGCTGGTAGACGTCGCGCTTGAACTCGATCACCGCGTCGAGCGGCACCCAGTAGTCGCTCCACCGCCAGGCGTCGAACTCCGGATGGTCGGTGGCACGCAGGTGGATATCGCAGTCCCTGCCCGCCATGCGCAGCAGGAACCAGATCTGTTTCTGGCCTCTGTAGTGGCCGCGGATCTCGCGGCGGATGAACTTGTCCGGCACCTCATAGCGCAACCAGTCGCGCGTGCGACCGACGATCCTGACGTGCTCCGGTAGCAGGCCGATCTCCTCATGCAGTTCGCGGTACATGGCCTGTTCCGGCGTTTCGCCGTACTTGATGCCGCCTTGCGGAAACTGCCAGGAATGCTCGCCGATTCGCTTGCCCCAGAAAACCTCGTTTCGTGCGTTGATGAGGATGATGCCGACGTTCGGGCGAAAGCCTTCACGATCGAGCATGACTGCACCTCGAATCCTTTAGAATTACGTCGATTATAAAGGATGCGCGCGGCCCGGCTCAGGCGGGGCCCTGCTGGTTTTCCCCGAGCGGGAAGGGCAGTTTCAGGCAGTTGCCGGCGCGTTCCAGTCGCTTATGCGCGGCATGGCTGCCGCCAATTCACCGGGATTCCCGGTTTCCAGAGAAGACATTCGGATGAAAGCCTCGCAATTTTTCATTTCCACCCTGAAAGAAGCCCCCGCCGACGCGGAAATCGTGTCGCACAAGCTGATGATGCGCGCGGGCATGATCAAGAAGCTCGGCGCCGGTATTTACAACTACATGCCGGTGGGCCTGCGTACGATCCGCAAGGTGGAAAATATCGTTCGCGAGGAAATGAACCGCGCCGGCGCCGTGGAACTGTCCATGCCCGTGATCCAGCCGGCCGAGCTGTGGCAGGAAACCGGCCGCTGGGACAAGATGGGCCCCGAGCTGCTGCGCCTGAAGGACCGCCACGAGCGCGATTTCGCCGTGCAGCCGACGTCCGAGGAAGTCGTAACGGACATCGCCCGCTCGGAAATCCGCAGCTACAAGCAGCTGCCGGTCAATTTCTACCAGATCCAGACCAAGTTCCGCGACGAGCGCCGTCCGCGCTTCGGCATCATGCGCGGCCGCGAGTTCACGATGAAGGACGCGTACTCGTTCGACCGTGACACGGAAGGCCTGAAAAAGTCGTACCAGAACATGTACGACGCCTATGTGCGCATCTTCCAGCGCTTCGGCCTGGAGTTCCGTGCCGTGGCGGCCGACAACGGCGCCATCGGCGGTTCGGGCTCGCACGAGTTCCATGTGATCGCCGACACCGGCGAAGACGCCATCGTCTATTGCCCGACGTCCGACTACGCCGCCAACATGGAGGCCGCCGAGGCCTTGCCGCTGGTCGCGCAGCGCGCGGCGCCCACCGAAGAGCTGGTCAAGACCTTCACCCCCGAGAAGGTCAAGTGCGAGCAGGTGGCCGAATTCCTGAACGTCCCGCTCGAGCGCAACGTCAAGTCGATCGTGCTGGCCACGGACAGCGACGCCGGCGCCCAGATCTGGCTGCTGCTGATCCGCGCCGACCACGAACTGAACGAGGTCAAGGCCTCCAAGGTGCCGGGCCTGGCCGAATTCCGCTTCGCCACCGAAAACGAGATCGTCGACGCCTTCGGCTCGCCCCCGGGCTACCTGGGCCCGATCGACATGAAGAAGCCCGTCAACGTCGTGGCCGACCGCACCGTCGCCAACATGAGCGACTTCATCTGCGGCGCCAACTACCGGGACTACCACTTCACCGGCGTCAACTGGGGCCGCGACCTGCCCGAGCCCGTCGTCGCCGACCTGCGCAACGTGGTTGCCGGCGATGCCTCGCCGGACGGCAAGGGCACGCTGGAAATCTGCCGCGGCATCGAAGTCGGCCACGTGTTCATGCTCGGCACGCGCTATTCCGAGTCGATGAACGCCACCTTCCTCGACGAAAACGGCAAGACCCGGCCGATGCAGATGGGCTGCTACGGCATCGGCGTTACCCGTATCCTGGGCGCGGCGATCGAGCAGAACTTCGACGAGCGCGGCATCATCTGGCCCGCCGCCATCGCCCCGTTCGAAGTGGTGGTGTGCCCGGTCGGCTATGACCGCTCCGAGGCCGTCAAGGCCGAGGCCGACCGCATCCACGCCGAGCTGCTGGCCGCCGGTGTGGACGTCATCCTCGACGACCGCGGCGAGCGCCCGGGCGTGATGTTCGCCGACTGGGAACTGATCGGCGTGCCGCACCGCGTGGTGGTCGGCGATCGTGGCCTGAAGGAAGGCAAGGTCGAGTACCAGGGCCGCCGCGACGCCCAGGCGACCCAGGTGGCCGTGGCTGACGTGGTCGGCCATGTACGCGGCCAGGTCGGCAAGTAAGCCCATGCGCGCGGCCCGTCTGGTTCGCACGGCCGGCAGCCTGCTGCTGGCCCTGGCCGCCGCGGCCGCGCAGGCCGGCGCGCAGAAGGAAGAGGACTTGGCCGACTCGGTGCGCGGCGCACTGGCGGCAGCCATTGCGGATTCGCGCCCGATACGCCCGGTTTTTGCCTCAGGCGGCGAGCGCCTGGCCTATCTCAAGTGGCTTGGCGAGATGTCGCACCGGCTCGAAGGGCGCATCCCCGAGCCGCAGATGCGCGTGGAGCTGATCGAAACCGCGTATTACGAAGCCAAGCGTGCCGGACTGGAGCCCGCGCTGGTGCTGGGCCTGGTGCAAGTGGAGAGCAATTTCCGCAAGTACGCCATGAGTTCGGTCGGGGCGCGCGGGCTGATGCAGGTGATGCCGTTCTGGACTCGCACCATTGGCGACAACGATCCGCGCAAGCTGTTCCACCTGCAGAGCAACCTGCGCTACGGCTGCACCATCCTGCGCCATTACCTGGACCGCGAGCAGGGCGATCTGTTCCTGGCGTTGGGGCGCTATAACGGCAGCCGCGGCCGGCCTGAATATCCCAATGCGGTGTTGGCTGCGTGGAAGCGCTGGCAATACTCCGAGGCCACGGTCACCGTCGCGGGCGATCCGGAAGTCATCCCGACCCGGCCGCGCAAGCTGCTGCCCGAGGCGCCGGCGCGCAACCCGTTCTCGCCGCAGCGGGTGGCCAATCCGTCATGAGCACCGACACGCGTCCGGCCGTGGGGTCGCCGGGCTACGCCACCTCGTCGCCGGAGCTGGAACGCTGGCTGGCCAGGCATATCGCCGAGGGATTTGGCGCCGAGTCGCTGGTCCTGTCCATGCTGCGCTCCGGCTATGACACCGCCTTTGCCCGCGCCGCGGTGGCCACGGCCATGGGGCACCGGCCTGCTGCGCCGGCCATTCCTACCCCCAGTCCTGCACAGCGCCAGGGAGAGCGCGAGATTCCCGTGCTGTTCTCGCTGCAAGCACCCGCTATCCGCCTGTATCAGCAATTGCTCAGCGATGCCGAATGCGATGCGCTGGTCGATCTCGCACGCGGACGGCTGGAGCGATCGCCGGTCATCAACCCAGACACCGGCGACGAGAACCTGATCGAGGCGCGGACCAGCATGGGCGCCATGTTCCAGGTCGGCGAGCATGCGCTGCTCGACCGCATCGAGACCCGCATCGCCCGAGTGACCGGCGTGCCCGCCGATCACGGCGAGGGTTTCCAGATCCTCAACTACAAGCCCGGCGGCGAATACCAGCCGCATTTCGATTTCTTCAATCCGAAGCGTCCCGGCGAGGCGCGCCAACTCCGCGTGGGCGGCCAGCGCATCGCCACGCTGGTGATCTACCTGAACACGCCGCAGGCGGGCGGCGCCACGGCGTTCCCGCGCATCGGCCTGGAGGTGGCGCCGGTCAAGGGCAACGCTGTGTACTTCAGCTACCTGCTGCCCGAAGGCCGACTGGACGAGCGCACCCTGCACGCCGGCCTGCCGGTGGAAACCGGCGAGAAATGGATCGCCACCAAATGGCTGCGCGAGGGTCCCTACCGCGCCACTGCGTAGAAACTGTCCCGCCAAACCGCGGCATTCCGTCACGGCAGAATTCCCGCAAACTGTACCGGTACTGTACTGTTCGCTGTGACTAGACTGGCAGCATTCCCGCTGCTTCTTCTGGTGCGACTGCCATGGCTTTTTCCGACCTTGCCGCCGGTTCCGGCGTCTTTCTTGCGTTTGCGGCGTTCGCGCTCGTGTCCTCCATCACGCCCGGCCCCAACAACACCATGGTGCTGGCGTCGGGGGTGAATTTCGGCTTTGCGCGGACCATTCCGCACCTGCTCGGTATCAGCGGCGGGTTTGCGCTGATGGTGGCGCTGGTCGGGCTGGGGCTTGGGTCGATGTTCTCGCACTGGCCGTGGACCTGGCAGGTGTTGCGCGTAGTGGCCGGGGTCTACCTGGTCTGGCTGGCGTGGAAGCTTGCCACTTCAGGTGGCATGCAGGACCGCCAGGTCGCGCGCCCGATGGGTTTCCTGAAGGCGGCGGCGTTCCAGTGGGTCAACCCCAAGGCGTGGGTGATGGCGGTGGGCGCATGCAGCACCTATGTGCTGCACGGCAATGTGTGGCTGAACGTGCTGATGCTGGCCGGCATCTTCGCCGTCATCAACCTGCCGAGCGTGGCGATGTGGGCCGTATTCGGCTCGGCCCTGCGCCGCTGGCTGGCGCAGCCGCGGGTGCTGCGCGTATTCAATGTGGGGATGGCGTTGCTGCTGCTGGCGTCGTTGTGGCCGATTTTGGGGGCGCACCACGCCGGGTAGGTCGGACGCTGCAGCCCCTTGCTTGCCGACTGTTTTCTGCTCTCTCCCGCGTGCGGGAGAGAGGCGCAAGGCCCGCAGTTCGTGCCGGCCCTTCGGGTAACGCTTACATCAGCGCCCGGATCGTTCCCAAGTTCCGCCAATATCCCTTGGCATCCATCCCGCAACCGAACACATACCGGTCCGGCACCTGGAACCCGCAGAAGTCCGGGTGCATCGGCTTGAGCTTGGTCAGTGTCTTCTCGCACAGCACGGCGGCGTGGAATTCCTTCGCGCCCATGTCCATGATGCGCTGGCGGATCGCCGCCATGGTTTCGCCTTCATCCAGGATGTCGTCCAGGACCAGCACCACGCGGTCCTTGACGGATTCACGCGGCGCCACGCGCCATTGCATCTCGCCGCCCACGGTCTTGTTGTTGTAGCGGGACAGGTGGATGTAGTCGAATTCCAGCGGGAACTGCAGCTTGGGCAGCAGCATGCCGGTGAACACCACCGCGCCGCCCATTACGGACAGCACCAGCGGGAAGGCATCGCCCATCTTTTCGGTGATGTCCTTCGCCATGCGGTCCAGCGACAGCTGGACTTCCTCGGCACTGACGATTTCCTCGGATTGGGACCACAGTTCGCGGGCCTGTTCAGCGGTCATCATGGTGTCTTTCCTGTTCTTGTCTCTTGCGGGGGTAGGAGGGCGCCTGGCGCGGATCAGCGGTTGAAGAGGCCCTTCATGCCGCCTTTCATCGCGCCCATCTGGCGCATCATCTTCATCATGCCGCCGCCCTTGAGCTTCTTCATCATGCCTTGCATCTGGTCGAACTGGTTCAGCAGGCGGTTCACTTCCTGCACCGGCACGCCCGCGCCCGCGGCGATGCGGCGCTTGCGGCTGGCCTTGATCAGCTCGGGCTTGGCGCGCTCGGCGGCGGTCATGCTGTTGATGATGCCTTCCATGCGGGCCACCTGCTTTTCCGCCTGATCCATATTGGCGCCTTGCGCCTGCTGCGCGAACTGCGCCGGCAGCTTGTCGACCAGGCTGCCCAGGCCGCCCATCTTCTTCATCTGGCCGATCTGGGCCTTGAAGTCTTCGAGGTCGAAGCCGCCGGTCTTCTTGATCTTCTTGGCCAGCTTCTCGGCGGCGTCCATGTCCACGCCGCGCTGGGCTTCCTCGACCAGCGCGAGGATGTCGCCCATGCCCAGGATACGCTGGGCCATGCGGTCGGGGTAGAACGGCTCCAGGCCGTCGAGCTTTTCGCCGACGCCGACGAACTTGATCGGCCGGCCGGTGACGTGACGCACGGACAGCGCGGCACCGCCGCGCGCATCGCCGTCGAGCTTGGTCAGCACCACGCCGGTCAGCGGCAGCGTGTCATTGAACGCCTTGGCGGTGTTGACCGCGTCCTGGCCGAGCATGGCGTCGACCACGAACAACGTTTCGGCCGGCTTCAGCTCGGCGTGCAGCGCGGCGATTTCCTGCATCATCGCCTCGTCGATACCCAGGCGGCCTGCCGTATCGACGATCAGCACATCGTGGTAATGCTTGCGCGCCCAATCCACGGCCGCGCGGGCGATGTCGACCGGCTTCTGGTCCGGCTGGGACGGGAAGAACTCGGCGCCCACCTGTTCGGACACCGTCTTCAGCTGGGCGATAGCGGCCGGGCGGTACACGTCGCACGAGACCGTCAGCACTTTCTTCTTTTTGTTCTCTTTGAGCCACTTCGCCAGCTTGCCGACGGTGGTGGTCTTGCCGGCGCCCTGCAGGCCGGCCATCAGGATGATCGCGGGCGGCTGCACGGCCAGGTTCAGCTCGGCGCTCTTGGCGGCGCCGGCGACGGCTTCCTCGCCGCCGATCACCGCGGTCAGCTCGCGCTGGACCACGCCGACCAGCGCCTGGCCCGGGGTCAGGCTGGCAACGACATCCTCGCCCAATGCCTTTTCCTTGACGCGGGCGATGAACTCGCGCACGACCGGCAAGGCCACGTCGGCCTCGAGCATGGCCAGGCGCACTTCGCGCAGCATTTCGGCGGTATTGGCCTCGGTCAGGCGGGCCTCGCCGCGCATGGTCTTGACGACCCGCGCCAGGCGTTGAGTGAGATTGTCCAGCATGGCAGGAATGGGGGAAGAAAGGGCTGTGTTGCGGCCTCTGTTACCGGATCAGCCGCCCGCCACCGGCAGGGGGCACTAAGGTAAACTGCGCAAATGGTCATTGTACTGTATGCCCTGACGGCACTTCTCTATTGCGGCCTGGCTTTGCACGGCTGGGCCACGCGCAATCCACGGCTGGCCGCGGCCGGCAGCCAGGCTAACGGCGCGGCCTCGGCCGTGCTGACCGCCAACGGCGGGCCAGCGGGCGGCAGCGACGCCCAGCCGGGCTGGTGGCACCTGCTGATGGCGGCCGTGCTGGCCAGCCACGGCCTGCTGCTGCACGAAACCATCTTCCCGGCCGACCATATGATGTTCGGCTTCGCCTTTGCGCTGTCGGCCATGCTGTGGCTGGGCGTGGGCATCTACTGGATCGAGAGCTTCTTCTTCTCGCTGGCCGGGCTGGGGCTGATCGTGATTCCGGTGGCGCTCCTCGCCAGCCTGATGCCGCTGGCGTTCCCGGGCTCGCAGATCCTGGGCTATGCCGCGCGGCCGCTGTTCAAGTTGCACTTCATCATTGCCAACGTGGCCTATGGCCTGTTCACGCTGGCCGCCTTCCACGCCTTCCTGATGCTGCTGGCCGAGCGCCGCCTGCACGGCTTCAAGCATGCGCCGGCGCGTGCCGGCAACGTCAAGCCCAAGGGCCCGGCCGAGCAGTGGCTGGGCCGCTGGCTGGACCTGCTGCCGCCGCTGCTGACGCTGGAAAAGCTGCTGTTCCGCCTGATCGGCGCCGGCTTCGTGCTGCTGACGCTGACCATCGCCTCGGGCCTGCTATTTTCCGAGGAGCTGTTCGGCCGCGCCTTCCGGCTCGACCACAAGACCGTGTTCGCCTTTATTTCATGGGCGATGTTCGGCGGCATCCTGGCCGGGCGTCATTTCCGCGGCTGGCGCGGCCGCGTGGCGCTGCGCTGGGTGATTGCCTCGTTCGGCATCCTGCTGCTGGCCTATGTCGGCAGCCGCTTCGTGATCGAAGTGATCCTGCATCGTCTCTGAGACCGCCATGGCAAGAATCTTCATCCTGCTGGCCGTGGTGCTGGGGGTCTTCTGGTGGCTGCGGTCCCGCGCCGAAGCGCGCCATGACGAAGCCCTCCGCGCATCCCACCCATCCCATCCGGCCGACGCCTCCGGCAACGGCAAGAGCCACCCCGAGGCCATGGTCCAGTGCGCCCACTGCGGCGTGCACCTGCCGGGCAGCGAGGCCATTGCCTGGCGCGGCCTGCACTATTGCCGGCGCAGCCACCTGCCGGACGACAGCGGCGACCGCGCATGATCACTGCGCGGCCGACGCATACCGCCCGGCTCGCCGCATGGCCCGGCTTCGCGCAACTGTGGCGCGCGCCCGAGCCGCCTGATTTCCACTGGCGCCTGCTGCGCTATTTCTGCTGGACCCGCATCGCCGTCGGCCTGCTGCTGCTGGCGTTCACCATCATGCAGCGCGGCGCGGAGCCGCACGGCACGTCGCTCGTGCTGCCGTTCCAGCTTGCCTTGCCCGCATACAAGACGGCGGCCATGCAGCTTGCCTTGCCCTACCTCGGCATCGCTCTGGCCATGCTGGCCGGCACGCTGTGGCGGCGGCGCTTCCAGCTGCGCGTGCGGCTGCAGGTGCTGGCCGACCTGGCCATGCTCGGCCTGATCTACGAGGCGCTCGGCCGCAACGGCCATGCCGACGGGCTGGCGATGATCTTCCTGCTGCCGGCGCTCGAGGCCGGCGCGCTCACCAGCCTGCTGTTCGCGCTGTTTGCCGCCTCGGTCTCGGCCCTGGTGGTCATGGCGCACCCGTTCGCCCTGACCATCCTGCAGCGCCAGGCGGATGGCGGTCTGCTCGGCTCCGGCCTGTACGGGCTGGTGTTCATGATCGCGGCGCTGCTGATGTACATGCTGGCGTACCGCCAAGTGGCGCAGGAAAAGCTGGCGCTCGCGCGCGAGCAGGAGTTGCGGCTGCAGCAGCTCGTCAACCGATTGATGGTCAACGACATGCAGGACGGCGTGATGCTGGTGCGCGCCAACGGCATGGTGGTGGCGGCCAACCCCGCCGCCGTGGTGCTGCTGGGCGTGCAGCCGCATGAACGCGTGTATTCGCGCACCACGCGCAACAGCGTGGGCGTGGGCGTGGGCGTAGAGGGCGGCCAGACGGTGCTGTTCGACCTGCGCCGCATCCCGCGCCTGCAGCCACTCATGGAAATGCTACGCGACTGGGTGCGCAGCAAGGATGACGTGCCGCGCATCCTGCAACTGCTGCCCATCGTTTCGCGCTCCGCGCCGCCGGGCGGCGGCAACCTGCACACGCGGCTGCGCCTGCGCTTTGTGCTGCCGGGCCTGGCCGGGCTGCGCAATACCATCGCCAGCACGTCGACCCTGCCATCCAGCCTCGACACCGCCGCGTGGAACGAGCTGACGCCCGAGGTCGCGGCGCGCCTGCGCCTGGCCATCGCCCAGCAGGAAGCCATGGCCTGGTCGCCCGACGACGAGGCCCTGCTGCGCAGCGAGATGCGCGACACCGTGCTGGTCCATATCGAAAGCTGGGAGCGCATTGCCGAGCAGGTCCAGCAGGAAAAGCTCGCCGCCATGGGGCGGCTCGTGGCCAGCGTCGCGCACCAGATCCGCAACCCGCTGGCGGCCATCAGCCAGGCCAGCGAGCTGCTTGGCGACGGCGCGCGCGTGGGCGGCGATGGCGACGGCGGCGGCGTGGAATCGGATGTCGATGCGCGCCTGCTGCGCATCATCCATGACAACGTGCGGCGGCTGGACCAGGTCGTGTCCGACGTGCTGCAGCTGTCGCGCCGCCCGCGCACGGGCCGCAGCACCGCGCAGCTGGCGCAGGCGCTGCCGGAGATCGTCGAGCGCTGGCGGCTGGAAATGCGCTCGCGCGGGCCGCGTGCCGGCGACACGCGCCAGCCGGGCCGTGGCGAGATCAACCCGAACGCGGTCCGCCTCACGGTCGACGTGGCGCAGCCGGTGGTCTTCGACACCTCACAGCTCCAGCAGGTGCTCGGCAACCTGCTCGACAACGCGTGGCGCTACTGCAGCCGCCTGCCGGGCGCCATCCGCCTGCTTGCGCACGCGCTGGACCAACACCATGCCGAGCTGATCGTCTGGAACGACGGCACCGAGATCCCGCGCGAACACCAGCGCAGCCTGTTCGAGCCGTTCTTTACCAGCAACGCGCAGGGTACCGGCCTGGGCCTGTTCATGGCGCGGGAGCTGTGCGGCGCCAACGACGCGCAGGTCCGCTACGGCACCATCGCGCTGGATGACCTGCTCGCCCGCACCGGCCTTCTGGCTGCCCCGCGCGATACACTGCCCGCCAAGGCCTTCGTGCTGACGCTGCGCATCGACACCGGCGATGCGATGCAGGCAGACACGCAGATCCACTGAACTTCCGCACCTGACACGCCGCTCCATGCCACCCAGAACGCCCGGCCCTGACCCGATCCTCGTCATCGATGACGAGGCAGACCTGCGCGAGCTGCTCGATATTTCCATCCGCCGCATGGGGCATGACGTGGTGCTGGCCGGCTCGCTGGCCGAAGCGCGCGAGAAGCTCGCGCAGCGCCGCTACAGCCTGGTGCTGACCGACATGCGGTTGGGCGATGGCCTGGGCATCGAGATCGTGCGGCAGCTTTCGGCGGCGCCGGAACGCGTGCCCGTGGCTGTCATCACCGCCTACGGCAGCGCCGACAACGCCGTCGAAGCACTCAAGGCCGGCGCGTTCGACTACATCGCCAAGCCGGTGTCTTTGGACCAGTTGCGCAGCCTGGTGATGAATGCACTGGGCCGGCATCAGCAGCGCGAAGACCAGGAGCAAGCCGCCGCCGACGCAAGCCTGGCGGCCGACCGCGCCGCCGCGCTGCTGCCCGGCCACTCGCCGGCCATGCAGGAGGTGCGCCGCTCGCTCTCGCGGCTGGCGCGCAGCATGGCGCCGGTGGTGATCAGCGGCGAATCGGGCAGCGGCAAGGAGCGCGCCGCGCACGCCATCCACGCCACCAGTGCGCGTGCCGCGCATCCGTTCGTGGCGGTGAACTGCGGTGCCATCCCCGAAAACCTGATGGAGTCCGAGTTCTTCGGCTACGTCAAGGGCGCGTTCACTGGCGCCGACGCCGAGCGCGGCGGCTTCTTTCAGTCCGCCAACGGCGGCACCCTGCTGCTCGACGAGGTGGCCGACCTGCCGCTGGCCATGCAGGTCAAGCTGCTGCGCGCGCTGCAGGAGCGCCGCGTGCGCAAGATCGGCGCGAGCCGCGAAGATGCCGTCGATGTGCGCGTGATGTGCGCGAGCCACAAGGACCTGGCCGCCATGGTCTCCGCGGGCCTGTTCCGCCAGGACTTGTACTACCGGCTCAATGTGCTGGAGCTGCGCATGCCGACGCTGCGCGAGCGTGCAGAGGATATCCCCGTGCTCGCCCGCGCCATCCTCGAGCACCTGGCCGTGCGCTACGGCGACCCGCGTCCGCGCCGCCTGTCGCAGGCCGCGCTGGAGCGGCTGGTGGCCTATCCGTTCCCGGGCAATGTGCGCGAGCTGGAGAACCTGCTCGAACGCGCCTACGCGTTTGCCGAGACCGAGGACATCCAGGTGGCCGACCTGGGCCCGCTCGACGCCAATCTGGAACGCGCGGCGCTGCGCGCGGCGCCGTCGCCGCTGACGCCGTACACGCCATGGGCCGGCGGCTGGGTGCCGACGGGGATCATGCCCGCCGAGCCCGCTCCGGTCCCCATGTCCGCGCGGACCGCAGCCGAGCCGGAGCCGGAAGCCGTTGCCGTGGCTGCGGACCTGCCCGATGCCGCCGAGCGCGCCTGCCGTGGCGTGGAGTTTCCGATCGACCTGCAGGCCAGGCTCGAAAACGTGGAGCGCGAGATCATCCTGCAGGCGCTGTCGCAGACCGGCTTCAACCGTACCGCCGCGGCGCCGCTGCTGGGCCTGAACCTGCGCCAGCTGCGCTACCGCATCCAGCAGCTCGATATCCGCGAAGGCCGCGACGAGCGCGAGGAAGGGGAGGGCACGGCATGAAGGCTCCGGCTTCCGCCTCTGTCCCCGCCGGCTTCCTGCCGGACACCGAGGGCTGGGTGCCGGCCGCGCGCCGCGTGCCATCGCCCAATTTCGACGAACGGCCCGCTGGCATGCCGGTCGACCTGGTGGTGCTGCACAACATCAGCCTGCCGCCGGGCCAGTTCGGCAGCGGCGACATCGAGGCCTTCTTCCAGAACCGGCTCGACCCCGGCCGCCACCCGTTTTTCGCCACCATCCACCAGGTTCAGGTATCCGCCCACTTCCTGGTACGGCGCGATGGCGAGCTTGTGCAGTTCGTCCCGTGCGGCAAGCGCGCATGGCATGCGGGCCTGTCCGACTTCTTCGGCCGTGGCCGATGCAACGACTTCTCGGTCGGCATCGAGATCGAAGGCACCGACGACTTGCCGTTCACGGCCGCCCAGTACGCAACTACCGCGGCGCTGGTCAAGGCCCTGCGCGCCACGTTGCCGGTGCAGGCGATTGCCGGCCACAGCGACATCGCCCCGGGCCGCAAGACCGATCCCGGACCGCACTTCGACTGGGACCGCTTCGCTCGTCTGGCAGGGGTCCCGCAAAACCTGTTACCCTACCGCCCCTCGCACCACTAAGGCGCTCGCGGGTAGGTGCCGCGGCCCCATGTCGGTGCGATGTCACATGCCAATTCCCGAGGGTGGCGTGGGGCTATCGGGCGTGCCACACGGATAAAAAAAATTTCCAAAAAATGTGCGCCTGCGAACGACTTGGCGCGATCCCTTGTCGTAGCGCGGTTCCCGGCAATGTGGCGCTGCCGCACTTGTCATCCGGGTGTCGCAACCACGCTTGTCAAGACTGGTCATCCGGATTTCTTTCACTATACTTAGCCCAGATTTCCGCAGTGACCACTATATCTAGTAGTTCAACCGGGGAGCTGGCCAAGCGTTGAGGGGCGCTGTCGCAGACGTGGCGATAGTGGTTGAAACCCTGATGTGGGGCCGGCGCATCACAAGAGTCCCTGGCGAAATGTTTAGCAAAAGGCAGTCAGTCCAGCCGCCGCCAACGCACGGCAGGACACTTTCGCAGCCCATTTCGCCAGGGACTCTTTTGTCTCTTAAAACAGGCTAAAAAGACAGGAGTTCTTATGCAGACGGCCCAGAACGAAATCACCACGGGCGCAGCGGGCGCCGCCGGTATTGCAGGTACCGAGCAACAAGCCTCCGCCACCCAAGCCGGCACGACGAACTACCAGGATTACAAGATCATCCGCCGCAACGGCGCCGTGGTGGCGTTCGAGCCGTCCAAGATCAACGTCGCCATGACCAAGGCCTTCCTCGCCGTGAACGGCGGGCAGGGCGCGGCTTCCGCACGCGTGCGCGAGATCGTCGAGCAACTGACGCACGCCGTCGTGCGCGCGCTGGTGCGCAGCCGCCCGAGCGGTGGCGCGATCCATATCGAAGACGTGCAGGACCACGTCGAACTGGCCCTGATGCGCTCGGGCGAGCATGAAGTGGCCCGTTCCTACGTGCTGTACCGCGAAAAGCGCGCCCAGGAGCGCGCCAGCGCCAGCGCGCAGGCCGTGGCCCGCGTGCAGGAATCCGGCATCCAGTTCAACGTGACCGACGGCGGCGTGAGCAAGCCGCTGGACATCGTTGCCCTGCACGCGCTGCTCGACAACGCCTGCGCCGGCCTGGGCAAGGCCGTCAGCGCCGAGCCGATCCTCAAGGAAACGCTGAAGAACCTGTACGAAGGCGTGCCGATGACGCAGGTGTACGACTCCGCCATCCTGGCCGCGCGTACCCTGATCGAAAAGGACCCGGACTACAGCCAGGTCACCGCCCGTATCCTGCTGCACACCATCCGCAAGGAAATCCTGGGTGCCGAAGTGACGCAGGCCGAGATGACCACGCGTTATGCCGAGTACTTCCCCAAGTTCATCGCGCGCGGTATCGCCGCCGAGCTGCTGGACGAGAAGCTGGCCACCTTCGACCTGGCCCGCCTGGGCGCCGCGCTGGACGCCGGCCGCGACTTCCAGTTCAACTACCTGGGCCTGCAGACGCTGTATGACCGCTACTTCCTGCACATCGACGAGACTCGCATCGAGATGCCGCAGGCATTCTTCATGCGTGTCGCCATGGGCCTGGCCCTCAACGAAGCCGACCGCGAAGCGCGCGCCATCGAGTTCTACCAGCTGCTGTCGTCGTTCGACTTCATGTCGTCCACGCCGACCCTGTTCAACTCGGGCACCCAGCGCTCGCAGCTGTCGTCGTGCTACCTGACCACGGTCTCGGACGACCTGGAAGGCATCTACGAAGCCCTGAAGGAAAACGCGCTGCTGTCCAAGTTCGCCGGCGGCCTGGGCAATGACTGGACCAACGTGCGCGCCCTGGGCTCGCACATCAAGGGCACCAACGGCAAGTCGCAAGGCGTGGTCCCGTTCCTGAAGGTGGTGAACGACACCGCCGTGGCCGTGAACCAGGGTGGCAAGCGCAAGGGCGCCGTCTGCGCCTACCTGGAGACGTGGCACCTGGACATCGAAGAATTCCTGGAGCTGCGCAAGAACACCGGCGACGACCGCCGCCGCACCCACGACATGAACACGGCCAACTGGATCCCGGACCTGTTCATGAAGCGCGTGATGGAAAACGCCGAATGGACGCTGTTTTCGCCGTCCACCTGCCCGGACCTGCACGACAAGGTCGGCAAGGCATTCGAGCAGGCCTACCTCGGCTACGAAGCCAAGGCTGCCAACGGCGAACTGAAGCTGTTCAAGAAGGTTCCGGCCATGCAGCTCTGGCGCAAGATGCTGGGCATGCTGTTCGAAACCGGCCACCCGTGGATCACCTTCAAGGATCCTTGCAACATCCGCAGCCCGCAGCAGCACGTCGGCGTCGTCCACAGCTCCAACCTGTGCACGGAAATCACGCTGAATACGAACGACAGCGAAATCGCCGTGTGCAACCTGGGTTCGGTGAACCTGGTGGCCCACCTGGCCAAGCAGGCTGACGGCTCGTACGTGCTCGACCACGCCAAGCTGCAGAAGACCATCCGCACCGCCATGCGGATGCTCGACAACGTCATCGACATCAACTACTACGCTGTCGAGAAGGCCCGCAACTCCAACCTGCGCCACCGTCCGGTCGGCATGGGCATCATGGGCTTCCAGGACTGCCTGCACGTGCTGCGTACGCCGTACGCCAGCGACGCCGCGGTGAAGTTCGCCGACACCTCGATGGAAGCCGTGTGCTACTACGCCTACCAGGCCTCCACCGAGCTGGCCGAAGAGCGTGGCCGCTACGAGACCTACACCGGCTCGCTGTGGGACCGCGGCATCCTGCCGCAGGACTCGCTCAAGCTGCTGGCCGAAGAGCGCGGCGGCTACCTGGACGTGGACCTGTCCAGCAGCATGGACTGGGACAGCCTGCGCGCGCGCATCAAGCAGCACGGCATGCGCAACTCGAACTGCATCGCGATCGCGCCGACCGCCACGATCTCGAACATCATCGGCGTGTCCGCCTGCATCGAGCCGACGTTCCAGAACCTGTACGTCAAGTCCAACCTGTCGGGCGAGTTCACCGTGGTCAATGACTACCTGGTGCGCGACCTGAAGGAGCGCGGCCTGTGGGACGAAGTGATGGTTGCCGACCTGAAGTACTTCGACGGCTCGCTGTCGCGCATCGACCGCATTCCGCAAGACCTGCGCGACATCTACGCCACCGCGTTCGAAGTCGAGCCGACCTGGCTGGTGGAAGCCGCCAGCCGCCGCCAGAAGTGGATCGACCAGGCCCAGTCCCTGAACATCTACATGGCCGGCGCCTCGGGCAAGAAGCTGGACGACACCTACAAGCTGGCCTGGCTGCGCGGCCTGAAGACCACGTACTACCTGCGCACCATGGCGGCCACGCACGTGGAGAAGTCCACCGTGTCGCGCGGCTCGCTGAACGCGGTGTCGTCGGGCAGCGACAGCGGCTCCGGCCTGGACGCGGCGGCCGCATCGGCCCCGGCCATGCCGGAAGCCGAAGGCGCGGTCTGCACGATGCGCCCGGGTGATCCTGGGTTTGAAGAGTGCGAAGCCTGCCAGTAAGCCTTACCTAACCCCCCGGTTTGCTCCCCTCTCCCGCTCGCGGGAGAGGGGCCGGGGGAGAGGGCCGGCGCCACCACGAAGTGAAAAGTCAAAACACTGACCACCGCCGCCCCCAAACCGAATCACGGAGAACAACATCATGCTGAGCTGGGACGACGACGTTCAAGCCACCCCGCAGGCCGCACCGCAGCCTGCCCTGCAACCCGCTGCATCGGCTGCCACCGCTGACCAGCAAGGCGTGCTGCCGTCGAGCGCCACGCAAGCCGGCATCCTGGGCAACAACCCCAACGCCGCCGCCGCGCAAAGCAACCGCCGCGTCAACGCCGCCGACAAGCGCGTCATCAACGGCTCGACCGACGTCAACCAGCTTGTTCCGTTCAAGTACAAGTGGGCATGGGAAAAGTACCTGGCCGGCTGCGCCAACCACTGGATGCCGCAGGAAATCAACATGTCCCGCGACATCGCCACGTGGAAAGACCCCAACGGCCTGACCGAAGACGAGCGCCGCATCATCAAGCGCAACCTCGGCTTCTTCGTCACCGCCGACTCGCTGGCCGCCAACAACATCGTGCTGGGCACCTACCGCCAGATCACCGCGCCGGAATGCCGCCAGTACCTGCTGCGCCAGGCCTTTGAAGAGGCCATCCACACGCACGCCTACCAGTACATCGTTGAATCGCTGGGCCTAAACGAAGCCGAAATCTTCAACGCGTACCACGAAGTGCAGTCGATCCGCGACAAGGACGAGTTCCTGATCCCGTTCATCGATACGCTGACCGACCCGTCGTTCAAGACCGGCACGCCGGAAAACGACCAGAAGCTGCTCAAGTCGCTGATCGTGTTCGCCTGCATCATGGAAGGGCTGTTCTTCTATGTGGGCTTCACGCAGATCCTGGCGATGGGGCGGCAGAACAAGATGACTGGGGCTGCGGAGCAGTATCAGTACATCCTGCGGGATGAGTCGCTGCACTGCAATTTTGGGATTGATTTGATTAATCAGATCAAGCTGGAGAATCCGCATCTTTGGACGGCGGAGTTTAAGGCTGAGATTACTGAGCTGTTCAAGAAGGCGGTGGATCTGGAGTATCGCTACGCTGAGGACACGATGCCGCGTGGCGTGCTGGGGCTGAATGCGCCGATGTTCAAGTCGTATTTGCGCTTCATCTGCAATCGTCGGTGCCAGCAGATTGGTCTTGATCAGCTGTTCCCGAACGAGGAGAACCCGTTCCCGTGGATGAGCGAGATGATCGATCTGAAGAAGGAGAGGAACTTCTTCGAGACGCGCGTCATTGAGTATCAGACGGGTGGGGCGTTGAGCTGGGATTGATGTATGTGATTAAGCTATAGGAAATGGGGGCCATTGGCTCCCATTTTTTTTGCTAGCATTGCGTCTTGCTTGTGCTGCTCGCATCCAGCGAGATATCTGTCCCACTGCAGGGCGTTTCTGCCGCGCGAAACATTTGTGGATCAATGCAGGGCCTGTGAAGGCTAATTTTATTGTCGAGTTTCCATGGATCGTATAACGAAATCACTTCTGGACGAGTTTTGCGCTGAGCAAAATCTTTCCAGACTCGCTGAAGATAAGCAATTCGAGCACTTTGCTACGTTCTTGACTGTGGGTCGATCGCTTTCGGACGGATTTGATACGCTCGATCTGATAACGGGGTCTGGTGGTGACACGGGTATAGATGCGATAGCAATCATCGTCAACGGTGCGCTCGTCGATGATCCTGCTGCCGTACAAGAGTATGTCGATCGGAATGGCTATCTTGATGTCACGTTTGTTTTCGTGCAGGCAGAAAGATCGTCTGCCTTTGAAACTGCGAAGATCGGTCAGTTCGCCTTCGGGGTTTCCGATTTTTTTAAGGACGTTCCAGCGTTACCGAGGGGTAAGGAAATCGCCAAGTTGGCGAAAGTGATGGCGGAAATTTACCGGCACAGTAGCAAATTTAGCCGAGGGCGGCCATTGTGTAAGCTGTACTACGTCACTACGGGAGCATGGGTAGGTGACACGGCACTCGAGGCGCGAAGAAAAGCCGCGATCGAAGATTTAAATTCTCTGAGAATATTTAGGGCTGTTGAGTTTATTCCGGTCGATGCGGATGGGATTCAGCGTCTAAACCGCGAGAGTAGAAATTCGGTTTCTCGCGAATTTGAGTTCGCGCAGAAGACAGTGATACCGGAGATTGACGGCGTTACCGAGGCGTATATTGGACTTCTTCCTGCTACGCAGTTTCTTAGCCTTATCAAGGATGAAGATGGTGAAATGCTTCGAGGCATCTTCTATGATAATGTGCGAGATTGGCAGGACTTTAATCCCGTCAATACGGAGATCAAGGAAACTCTGTCTGCTGATTCGATGCGCTCTCGCTTTGCGCTAATGAATAACGGCGTGACTGTTATTGCGAAAACATTGCGCTCGACTGCAAATCGGTTTTATATAGAGGACTATCAGATAGTAAATGGTTGTCAGACGAGCCACGTCCTATACGATCAGCGAGGCGCTATTGATGACAGTGTAATGGTGCCGCTAAGGCTTATCGCTACCCGCAACGAAGATGTAATTGCGGCGATTATCAAGGCCACGAATCGCCAGACCGAGGTGAGGGAGGAGCAGTTGCTCGCTTTGTCTGACTTTCAGAAAAAACTAGAGGCCTATTTTAGTGCATTTGATGATGCGCATCGGCTTTATTATGAGCGTCGCTCGCGTCAATACAATAATGTTGCGGGAATTGAAAAAACGCGAGTTGTTACGCCTGGTGCGCTTATTAGAGCCTTTGCTTCTATGTTTCTCGAAGAGCCGCATCGTGCTACTCGCAGCTATCGTCGGATCTTGGATCGCGTGGGTGAAGAGATATTCGCTAATGGTGACAAGCTCGAGCCGTATTTCTTTTCCGCGTTGGCGGCGTATCGTTTGGAGTACTTATTCCGAAATGGGATTTTGGATAGTAAATTTCGCGTGGCGCGTTACGAAATAATGTTCGCAATGCGGCTAAGCGAAATACCGTCCCCCTTGCCTAAAGTAAACTCTAATGCGATGGAGAGAGTTTGTAGGCCGGTCATTGCGAAGCTCTGGGATCCAACTGAGTCGGAGTTAATGTTCAGGGCAGCCTCCGAATCGGTCTTGCGGGCTGCCAATGGGGATTTGGAGAATGCAACGTTAAGAACGGAACCGTTCACCATGGCGCTAAAGGCACTCGCCACTTCGTCTACCACTCAATCTCCCCGCACCTCGCCGACGGCGAAGCGTGTGAGCAGACGAGGTAATGCGTCTTAGCAGTACAGCGTGGTGGCTGCCTAGCAGGTTGTCGAAATGGCACCTCCAACTGAGGCCTTGCAAGCACCGAGAAAAAAGGGGCAGATCTAGATCAGAGATAGATCTGTCCATTTTTCGCTCACCATACACGTACGTGTAGGATTGAGATTGAGTCGCCAAAGAATTCACAATGAGGTCTGATTAAGATGGACGGAAATGCGGCTTGGGCGGAGTGGTTCATCCCGGAGGTCTCCCTGGAGGTTAGGCAGGGCGACTTCTTGCTGACTCGCCCAGACTTCGAGGGGAAACAGGAGGTCTGCTTAGTTATTACTGCGGATTGTGATATCAGCAAAGGAAAATTCGGTAAGCAGTTGGCTTGTCTGCGTGTCGTGCCACTACAGGAGTATCTGTGCACCATTTGGGCCGATAAGAAGCTAAGTCGACTGAGTAAGGCTGAAATCGAGAAGATTCGATCGCAAGTTGCGAAATGGCACACTGCGAAGATTGGCCAAGCCAGCAAGCTGACCGCAGAGGCCGTTGTCGCCTGGATCAAGAGAGAGACACCTGAAGTATTGGCCGCGCAACTCGATATTCCAACCAATGATTGCAAGAAATTCGTAAAGGCAATGAACACGTTCAAGGAGGCATTTGCCTGCCTTGAAGACGAGGAAGTTTCAGACTCATTGCTACGCTATATTAAGTACAGGGCGATCGCGCAAAATAAGGATGCCGATATTTGCCGCACGGAAGTCCTTGCAGATGCACAGAAAGACATTGAAAACCTTCCGGAGGATGTATTTTTTCTGACGTCCATCCCAAAAATTTCCAGTGATGGTGCGGTGGTGTTGCTTCGGCAGCTAGTAGCGGTGCCTCACGAAACAGTTTGCTATCGCGTGACCGATCACAACTATAAAGACGCGATGCTTCGAGTCGGTAGGCTCCATCCAACATTCAAATATGCTATCTCGCAGGCCTTCGGATCCTTGTACTCAAAGATCGGTCTTCCTGCAGAGTATGAGTTTGGCCGAAAAACGATCGCGACTGAATTTAGTATCCAAGAGTGGGTGAAATGATGAAAACAATCACATTTGATGAGAAGTCGCTAACGGCCGCCGCTTCTGGTCAAATCGAGCTAGACGAGATTGTCGACAACCTAAAGTTGCCGTCGTCAGATGCGATCATGTTTTGTGTCATGGTGAACGATCACGGGTACGTTCTTTCGAGGAAGTATCAGGCGGGCAGTGATGGACTGCTCACTATCAGTTTGGAAGATTCCGGCCCACTCAATGGGCTTGCCAATGCGTCACGCGAGGAGGCCCTGCTGCGCATTATGCGCTGCGCCACCTCGATGATGCCCGGTCGCAACAGATCGATCCCTCAGTCATGGAAATCGTTTCACACCAAGAATCGTCTGTCCTTTCAGGCTGATCGCTTTGCTCGAAGTGCCAACGGGGGGCGGACGCACTCTGGGCGTATTTTCCTGGAGATAACTCAACGTGAAGGCATACATCATGTTTTCGCCTTTCATCTAGACCGTAGCGGACTTCGCGACCTTTTCGCAGCTGATGCTCCGGCGGCGCTGCTTGAGGAAGCAATTAATGGGCTCGGCGCGGCATTGACAGCATCCCTTACCGAACTGGGCCGGACCGACTTGCAGGAAGGAATCGCAAACAAGGTCGACTTGGATGGACTGACGAGCAAGATGTTTGGACCACTCTCTGTCGAAGAATGGTATGCCACGCGCCTCACTCCGGCCCAGCGCCGATTTGTCGATCATCCCCTCTCCAGTAGCGTTCGCTTGGTTGGCCCTGCAGGCACGGGGAAGACTATCGCAATGGCTGTCAAATGTCTGCGCGATCTGAAAACTGCAGTTGGAACTGGAGGCGATAAGCGCTTCCTGTTCCTGACGCATGCAGCGTCTACCGCAGATGGAATTGAGCGCTTGATGTTGGGCATGGAACCCGACGCCGCGCTTGAGTTCCTGGCAGCGTCTCATCCGAAGCTTGTGATTTCCACGCTTTATGCGTTGGCAAATCGACAAATGCGCTACAACCTCGACGAATTGACGCCAGTTTCACTGGATGGGCAGGCCGGTCGTCTCGCCCAAGCGGAGTATTTGAATGAGGTGATTGAGAGTTATCGACAGGGGGACTGGATCACCTACAGAGCATGCTGTTCGGCGCCGTTTGTTGCCTATATGGAGGCCAATCCCGATTCACTAGAGCGCCGGTTTTTCCTGTGGGAAGTTCTGAATGAGTTTGCGTGCGTGCTCGATGCTGAGGGTATTCGCGCAAGCTCTGCACGGCGGGACCAGTATCTGGGCGAGCGGCGGAAAGGCTGGATGATGGTTCTTCAGTCCCGAGAAGAGCGCGAGGTTATCTTGGCGCTGTATGAAAGATTTAGACAGCTGCTGAGAGAAAAAAAGGCAATTGGTGGCGATCAGATGGTGACCGATTTCCTTAATCATTTGGACAGTTTTCGATGGGAGGCGACACGAGAATCGGAGGGATACGATGCAATTTTTGTTGATGAGTTACATCTCTTCAATCGCCAGGAGCGATTGGTGCTTAGGCATTTGATTCGATCGCCTGAAGGGGATCCGTCGGTATTTTTGGCGTACGATGCAAAACAGTCACCTCGCGATACGTTCCTAAATTTACCGAGCGCCGAGGCGAAACGCTTGGACTATTGGCGGGACGCTCGCTTGGGTAAGGTCGAGAAGATTGAGCTTGTCGATGTATTTAGGTATACGCCCCAAATCGCAAAGACATTGGCATTCATTGATGAGTCTTTTCCAGGGCAAGACCTTGATGAGGAGTGGCCAAAATATAGCGGTATTTCTAGGATCGATGACGGCCCAATACCAACTGTCTGTGAAACAAAGTCGTTGGTCGCCACCTACACGCTGGTATTTCAACGTGCGCGTGCCCTGCAGCGTGAACTTGGTAGAAAGGGTCGAATTGCGGTGCTCTGCGCAAGCAATGATCTCTTTGTGCGCTATTTGAACTTTGAGGAGCTTCAAGATACATTCGTATCAATCACTTCTCGTGAGGAAGCGAGTAGCGTAAGTTTCAGCCAACGGAAGTTCATCTTCAGCATGCCAGAGTTCGTGGCCGGTCTCCAGTTTGATACGGTCCTTCTTATTGACGTGAACCAAGGCGCAGTACCAGATGGCCCATATTCGGCCGCAGCACTGAGAAAGTTTGTTTCCCAAGTTTATCTTGGCGCCAGTCGGGCTGAAAGACACCTTGAGTTCTACGCGTCTAGAGATCAAGGTGGAATTTCGTCTATTCTGTCTCGGGCGATCGTTGCGAAAGCAATCAGTCGAATGGACGAGGGCGTCCTTATTCGCAGCTAGTAACTCCCACTCTGGCTAGCGCGTTTGATAATAGTGGCCTGTCTGAGTGCCAGCGCTATGGTGGTTTTGGCAGACTAGGGGGCGGACAATTTTCAAGATTCATAAATATATCTGTCCGCCTTTTGCCGTACGTCAGCAGAATTGCTCACGCCATCTCAAGAGGCTGAAAACAACTCGATAGAGCCGCAGCTGCCTGAGGTACCGCCTCCGTTTGTTCATGCGCACCAGTACTGGGCGATTAGCACTTCGTAGATTTCCTTGGCGCTCTTTGTTGTCACTGGCAGGCATTGGGGGATCCGCAGCAAAGCACCTACGAATCCCTTCCCGCTGCGGCTATTCCGAGGAAATTACGACGACCTTATTCCGTACTTCCACTTTGAGCACTTGCCCAATCTTGAAGCCTGCCTGTTCCAACCATACTCCCCCCATCCGAATCCATGGAACGCATCGCATCCCGCTATAGCGGTTCCCTTCAGTTGCCTTGACGCGAAAATTCCTGTAACTGGTCGTAAATGTGCGCATGTGCGCAGTGGAAGATGCCTTCCGCATAGCGAACTCCTAATTTGAAACTTGGATTCGCCCGTGCAAGCTGGGCGGCCGGGCACTTGAACACCGCCCGCAGATCGGCCCGCATGTTTCCCCTTTCGGGTCTTATATCGATGCGCGCTGCCCGGCCTTAGCAGAAAGCTATGGAAGACACGCCACGACTGTCGGACGTGGCAACGCTGCGGGGGTGTGTTCAGCACCGACAGCTAGGCTAAGGATTGCGGATACTGCCGCCAATGAGACAACTCTGCATTGCGGTACCACAACCCACGTGCCGCGCTGATCTATCCGGATCACCTAGCCCATCGGCTGGCGAAAGTATCTCTCCCCCAGATACGCCAGATAGGGCTGATACTCTGGTCGACTAGCTGAACAAAGCTCCCCAAAGATCGCTTGATAACTGATGGCTTGGAACCTCAGTTCGTCACCCACCAGTTCCTGGAAACGCCGGATCTCGTCCCGATGACTTTCCCCATTTGGTCCCGGCCAATCGAAGTACACATAGCGCAGCACCCACCGGTCTTCGTATTGACGGGCAAGCGCAACGGCATGCTTTAGTAGTTGCGGCGCTCCAATGTGCCGGAACGCCTCCCGCCCCGCTTGCAAGGCTTCCGCGAGCGCCTGAGCCCGCTGCAACCCGACGTGTTCCCAGCGGCCGCGCCCCTGGGCAAGGTATGGCGGCCTAAACGCTTCCCCCGCTCGCGTCGCTTTGCCGCGCAGCCACTCCGTGAACTTGCTCTCCACGCCGGCCATGATGCCGTCCTCCAGTGGCAGGCACACATCGAGGTTGGCGTGACTGTCGACTCCGGTGGGGAGTTTGGATTCGAACAGCGCCGCGGTCGGGCGGGAGGGCAGAGCCAGCGCTTTCATCAATGGCGTGGCATCGGCGCAATCGGTCCAGAAATCGAAGATGTTCGCGGCCAGCGCAGAGGACGAATGCAGGGCTCGCATCTTTGCTGGCTTGTCTCCACGCTCCAGCAGTTCGCCACCGTCGCCATTTGCAAACGCTGCGAATGTTGCTGGCGAGAGGGGGCGCATCAGATTCAGGTCCAAATCGGGAACATAACCGCGCGCGTCAAAGGCGATGCCCCGGTTCGCCGCCCATTCCTGCTGTGCTCTGCAAATTGCTGCTACAGACATGAATCGCCTCCGTCGAGCGCGTTCCCCAGCCGACCGGCGGTCCTGCAAGGGATCGTGGTTACATCTGACGATTGTTTGCCAGCGGGTCAGGGCAGGGAATCCGCCAAATGGCGGAGGGGAAATGTGTTTCTGCCGACGCCGAGCAGATCAAATCTCCGACACCACTCGTCCAATGCAGCCAAGGCATGTCCTTCTCAGTGAGCGCTTGCGCAACTGAAAGCGTTAGATGCGCGGCATTCGCCTCGCTTGATTCTCATGTCAGCCAAGCCTTCCCAGCAGGCCTGTAGAAGGATTCCCAAAGCTCATCCAGATACGCTCACGTGTCCCCCCCAAACATGCACATCCAACGTGGCGGGGGGACTGGCGATGCTTCTCAGTGAGCGGGCCGACACGGTTATGCAATGCGAGATGTAAGGCCTCCGGAGGCAAGTCATTCTCAGGCTACGAGGAATTCGTTGCGTGGCTCGTAATCGCATCGCAATTTCTTCGTGATCGGAAGCATAACGGCTCCGTTGCATGGTGCTTAAACCCCTTCTGCCGAGGGGAGCGGAACGAAGGTTAAAACGCGGTCTGAGACGTTAGAATGTCCGCTTGCCCTCGCAAGGTATAACTTGGCCGACTATTCCCTGGTATGAATCCGAAGACCAATGACAACTTCCAGCGCCTGTTGAAAGAACTAGAGGCAATGGGACCGGCGGCGAACTACGCGCCAACAAGCGCCGCCGAATATCAGACATTCATCGAACGTTTTCCTGCCGATCGGCTGCAGGATATGAATGTGGGCGAGTACTGTATTGGAAAGGGTGACAGCAACTCGTTTTGCTGGTGGCTAGAGCAAGGACTTCGGCCGGTGCTCGGCCGCTATTTGCCAGGAACATCGCGTGGGCATCTGCTTTACTTTCTTGAGGACGGCAGCGTCTACAAGCACCGCCGCCTGAAGGATATGTCCGACGAAGCCGCGCTGGCGTACACCCTTCGCGTGCAAGCGTGTATCGCCAAGGCAGACGTGACGCAAGACCTGTCGTGGATTGATGACGATACGCAGATATACCAGCGTGCAATGGTGCCCCCTCGTTGTACCGTGGGCGACGGTCGTAAGCTTCGTCTGCTGGCGGCTTATCATCCGAACGAGATGTTGCCCATCTGCTCGTCAGAGCATGTCGGACATTTTTTAGTCGAGCTTGGTTACCCGGCAACGGAAATCCCGGCGGCACGGCGACCCGTCGCACGAGCCATGCTCCTGTTGGAGTATTTGCGGCTTGTACGCCAGACATATCCTGACGTGACTCCCGTGGGATTCATGCGGGCCTTATACAGCAAGGGGCTGGGCATTGCTCCAGTAAAGGAGAAGGAGGCGCCCGACGACGCTGACCCGGAAGACCCAGTGGAAGAGAGTCCGACGGCGTTTCAACTTGCCCAGCTCCCGGTGCCGCTTAACCAGATCCTCTATGGTCCTCCTGGGACCGGCAAAACGTTCGCCACTATCAATGCTGCAATGGAGATCCTAGATCCCGGATTCTTGCAGGCACACGGCGAAGATGATCAACGTGAAGCATTGACGGCGCGTTTCCGCGAGTTGCAGGAACTGCAGCGCGTGCAATTTGTGACATTCCACCAAAGCTTCAGTTATGAGGATTTCGTGGAAGGCCTGCGTGCCTTCACTGACGACGCAACAGGCCAGGTTCGCTACGAAATCCGCGACGGCGTTTTCAAGCGGTTGTGTGACGCCGCCAAGGCCAAGGTCGTAACCAGACGCGGCGACGACGATACACTGAGCATCGCGGGGCGCAAGATTTGGAAGATGTCATTGGGAAATACCCTGGGAGAAGACGCGGGGATTTTCGACGAGTGCATCAAGGATGGCGTGGCCTTGCTAGGATACGGTGGCGCCGTCGACTTTAGCGGATGCCGGAGCCGAAAGGATGTCGTGGCGCGGTTTAAGGACGCCGGCGAGTCAATCACAAATTCGAGCACCGATTACGCGGTTACCAGTGTATCGGCATTCGTGACGCGCATGAAAGTCGGCGACCTGTTGATCATCAGCGATGGCAACTTCAAGTTCCGTGCCATCGGTGAAATTACCGGCGACTACCAGTTCCGCCAGCATGACGTTTATGAGGATGCCTACTGTCAAGCTCGCACGGTACGGTGGCTGCGACAGTACGAACCTTCATTGCCACATACCGAGCTGATGAAGTCTCAATTCAGCCAGATGACGCTGTACGAGCTGCGTGGGCATTCGATCGATCTTGGGAAGCTCCAGACACTGCTGAACACTGCCGAGGCACGTGCTCGAGGTGAAGCCGCACCCGCGGAAGGCGAACCACGTGTATTGGTAATCGATGAGATTAACCGTGGCAATATCTCACGCATATTCGGCGAGTTGATCACGCTGATCGAACCGAGCAAGCGCGCGGGGGCATCCGAGGCGACGGAGGCGGTGTTGCCCTATTCGAAGGATCCCTTTAGTGTCCCGGACAACGTTTACTTGATTGGTACCATGAATACGGCCGACCGGTCACTGACGGGTCTGGATATCGCGCTTCGGCGGCGTTTTGTGTTCCGCGAGATGCCGCCGACGCCGGCACGCTTGAAGGGGGTCAATATCGAGGGCATTGACGTTGCATTGCTTCTCGCCACATTGAACCAGCGTATCGAAGTATTGTTGGACCGTGATCATTGCCTCGGACATGCCTACTTTATGCCCCTGAAGGCTGACACGTCACTGGGAAAACTGGCTGAGATATTCCAAAATCAGGTGCTGCCGCTGTTGCAGGAGTACTTCTTCGAGGATTGGCAGCGTATCCAGTGGGTACTAAACGATCATCGCAAGCCGGCCGAGCATCAGTTCATCTCGAAACGCCCGATCGATACGGCTGAGCTGTTTGGGACTGAGGTCAACGTGTCGCAACGTACCAATATCTGGAGCGTCAACAAATCAGCCTTCCTGTCAGCCAAGAGCTATCTTGGTGTGATCGACCACGACGCCATCGCGTGAATACCGTCATTATTGTCCGGGAGCACGCGTGGCTATGCACCGAGCCCGTGTCTGCCTCCTTGGACTGCGCGCAAGTCAGCGAGAGTGCATTCGACTACCTTTGCCAGTTGAGTGAGTCGTTTGTTCGCAACGGTGCGCCAATGCTGCAGGTTGCGGGTAGGCGACGTTTGAAGCTGGACAGCTACGTGGGCGTATTGCACACCCCTTGTGGCACCACGATCGAGATTCTGCCCAAACTTCATGAAGCGGGTGACAGCCCGGCAACCTGCCGGACTTTGCTTCGCAAGATGGTGCAGGCTCTGCTTGACATACCAGCGCGCGAGGGAGAGGCGGCTCCGATTGAGCTGTTCGACGCACCGCTGACAGAATGGGTCATGAAGCGCTTTCTTGACGAACTGGACCACTTGTTGCAGCGTGGGTTGCGATTCGATTATCAGCGCATCGCGGAGGAGTCGCCTTTCCTTCGTGGCCAACTGGACTTGCGTCGTCAACTGCAACAGCCGCCAGGCAAGGCACACCTTTTTCAGATACAGCACGACATCTACCTGCCGGACCGGGCCGAAAATCGGCTACTTCGTCTTGCTCTGGACCGAGTGCGCGTCGCCACGCAATCCCCTGAGAACTGGCGATTAGCCCAAGAACTGAGCGTGCGCATGGCGGAGGTGCCCGCCAGTCGACACGTGGATCGCGATTTTGAAGCGTGGGGCACTGGTCGGCTACTTGCTCACTACCAGTTCGTTAGACCATGGTGCGAACTAATCTTGAAACAAGAGATGCCGCTGGCCTTGCTGGGTAACCACTGGGGGCTAAGCCTACTGTTTCCCATGGAGAAGCTGTTTGAGCGCTATCTGGCGGCTTGGCTGCGTCGGCATTTGCGGCGCGGTATCGATCTACGTACGCCGGCGAAGTTTGAATCACTGTGCCGCCACGAGGATCAAGCCATGTTTCGCCTGGAACCCGATATCTATATTGGCTCTGCTGGCCAGCGTTGGGTGCTGGATGCCAAGTGGAAGCGACTGAATGCGGCCGACCGCGAACACAAATACGGCATCAACCAGGGCGACCTGTATCAGCTTTTCGCGTATGGCCACAAATACTTGAATGGCAGGGGGGAAATGGCGTTGATCTACCCACGCTCCGCGTCTTTCGGAGCACCGTTACCTCCTTTTGAGTTTGAGCCCGGCTTGCAGCTACAGGTACTTCCCTTTGATCTAGACGCAGACCGTTTGCTAGGTGTCGAAATTCTTGGGTTACCGATGAATACGCCCGTGCAATCACTATCGTAGAAGGAGTCGAGGCTTCACGATGGCAACGATGGCGGGGCTGGCAACGCCTTCATATTTCGGTTGGCGACTGGTTGTCGGCGCTCAGGAGCGGGTCGCTTAGCTAGTTGATGACCTGGTTGTGTTGCTGTCATCAGATATGGCTCCGCCATCAAACTGAACCTCGTCCGACAAAGGCCAAAACTTCCCAACAAGCCTTTCACGCGGAAACGACGCAATCGCAGCCGTACTCAAGCCTTCACTGTCGACGGAGATAATCTGCTTAGCCACCGTCCGATATCCCGCGCGGAAGTGATTGGCCCCCTTGATCGCAACGACCTTGTACCCAGTGACGTCCACCCCATGCATCGCAAACGGCTCGACATCAAAGATCTGCTCCGCACGCGAAGCCACGATGACATCGACGCCGTCGATGATGAGGCGACACATCACCCCCAGGTCAAAGCGAACCCCTTCAAACATCGAACCAGGGCGATTCACGAAACGCCCATCCGTGATGCATTTCACATAGGCATCGGCCTCGATCGGCGCGCCCTGGAAGCGGCCTTGCTTACCGCCCAGTGAGACCCTGATCGTGGCACCGAGACCCGCGCGCTGTGCTTGTGCAACCACGCTGGCATCGTTAATGGACGCGAAGCAGCACGTGCCGGCGGGCGGATTGGCGTCCAGTAACGCGCGAAGCAGATGCGTGCCGTCTCCGGGTGTGCCGCCGCCCGGGTTGTCTGCGTACTCGTTGACAACGACAGGCCCCTCTGCCGCCGACAGGGCAAGGGCGACGCCCTGTGCGGGGGTCGGAAACGTCGGACGGAACGCCTCGCGATGCGACCAGATCCATTGCGCGACTTCGTCGACGCAACGCTGCGCAAGCGCGGCGTCTCCGGTTGTGGTGCACACGACCGCCGGGCAGGGGGCCGCGATATCCGCGTAGGGGAAACCGTGGAACCACGAGCAGTCGATGACGCCGGGCTGTGCGGCCAGCTTCCGGCAAACGTCGTTGACTTCCGCCGGGATGAACCCGTCTTGTGTCGTCACGATGTACGGCAGCATCGGCAGGCGTCGCATTGCGGTGACCGGTGTGAGCCCGCCCCGAATCATCTCAAGCAGCAGCGCGACGGCTTCGACGCCCCGGTCATGGAAGTCGGTATGCGGATACAGCTTGCACGGCAACGTCAGGTCGCAAGCGTCGCGCATCGCGTCCGTCATGTTGCCGTGCAAATCGTAGACCGCGGCAATCGGGACACCCGGCCCGACCAGCGCACGAACGGCAAGCGCCAGATCGCCTTCGACGTCTTCAGTGCCGTCGGCGACACCGGCGCCATGCAGGGCCAGCAGCACGCCGTCAACCGGCAGCGCAGCGCGAATGCCTTCGAGGATGTCTTGCTTCATGGCGGCATACGCGCCGGCTTCGATCGTGCCCGAGGGCGTCGCCTGCCCGACATAGGTGGGAATGAGCGTGGCGCCGGTCCTGCACGCGCCTTCGATAAAGCCGCCCACCTGATGATTCGATTTGTCGAACGCCACCAGGATCTCGTCGCCCCGATACTGCTCGAACGCGCGCAGCGGCGTCATGCCCGCGAATTCGGCGGCGTACGTGTTGGTCTCGTGGATGAGTCCGGCAACGGCCAGGCGGACGGGCAATTGGTCTGAAGTCACGGGAATGTCTCCGGAAGGTATGTTTTGCGCGCGATCAGCGATTGACCTTCTTTGGATCAAAGCTTAGGGCGATCAGGGCGCCGGCGACAAGCGCCCCGGCGATGATAAAGATGGCCGGCGCGGTGCTGTGGTACGTGTCGCGGATCCAGCCGATCAGGTACGGGCTGACGAAGCCGCCAAGGTTCGCCAGGCTGTTGATCGCACCGATGCACGCCGCTGCCGTGGCCCCGCCGAGGAATGCCGTCGGCAATGTCCACATGATCGGCGAGAAGCTGATGATCCCAGCCGCCGCGATCGACAGCGAGATCACGGCGAGTACGAGATTCTGCCCCGCGAAAACGCTCGCCACGAGCCCGAAGGCGCCCACCAGCATGATGCCGGCAAGGTGCCAGCGACGCTCTCCATGCCGATCCGAACTCCGCCCCACCAGCACCATGGCCACTACGGCCACGCAATACGGAATTGCGCTGAGCAGGCCGATCTGCACGCCACTGACCGCCCCTGCGTCCTTGATCAGCGTGGGCAGGTAGAAGCCGAGTGTGTACAACGCCATCATCGCCGGAAACGTCATCAGGATGATCTTGCAGATGCGCATGTCGCGCAGGATGCCGGTCAGTGGCATGTGTTCCCGGCCATGATCATCCTGCGCGATATCGTTCTCGATCAACTGGCGTTGCGCGGGTGTCAGCCATTTGGCGTCCTTGACGCGATCCGTCAGGATCCACAGCACGCCGATGGCCAGCGGGATCGTCGGCAGGGCTTCGAGCACAAACACCCATTGCCAGCCGGCGTGACCCCCGACCTGGTGAAAGCGCTCCAGGATCCAGCCCGACAAAGGGCTGCCGAGCAAGCCGGCGATTGGAATGCCCGCCTGGAATATGGCCGTGACCTTGGCGCGGCGGCGATTCGGAAACCAGTACGTCAGATAGAGGATCACGCCGGGGTAGAAGCCGGCTTCCGCGACGCCGAGCAGGAAGCGAACCATGTAGAACTGCCACGGTGTCGCGACAAATGCCATGAGTCCGGAGAGCAGGCCCCAGGAGATCATGATGCGGGCAATCCAGAGTCGGGCCCCGACACGATGCATGATGAGGTTGCTCGGCACCTCGAACAGCATGTAGCCGATAAAGAACAGCCCCGCGCCGAGCCCATAGGCCGCCTCGCTGAATTGCAGGTCGGCCAGCATGTTGAGCTTGGCGATGCCGATATTCACGCGATCGAGATACGCGACGACGTAGCACAGCATCAGGAACGGGATGAAGCGCAGAGCGACCTTGCGGTAGGTGGCGTCTTCGAACGCGTAAGTCTCAGTCTGCCCCCGAACGTCGGGCGAAAGCGTGGCGTGCTGCTCCATGAAAGTGTCTCCTTTTATTGTTAGGGGGCGACGACAAGAGGGTCAGGCTGCCTGTTGCATCGGGCCAGAAGCATGGCCGCCCAGCATTGCAGCGTAATCCTGGAACCGCCGAAGCTCCTCGGGCGGGACGAGCGAGCCGCCGGTGGCCCAGATCACGTGCGTGGCGTCGCGCATGTCCAGTCCGTGGTCCCGCACATACGCCTGGCCTTCGGGTGAGCTACTCAGCCAGCCCGGGCCTCCGATGCCGGCGGCCGCTGACGGTTCGACTTCCACGCCCATCGACGTGTTGAGCGCGAGCAACTGAACGTAGAGTTGATCGTCGGGGACGGTGAACACGCCGGCGAGTTGGGAGGCCATCAACGGGCTGACCAGATGGGATGCCTGGCCGACCGCGAGGCCATCGGCATCGGTCCGGTTATCCAGGCCGATGTCGTAGACGGATACGGGAGCTTGCGCACCTGAGGCCAACTGCACCAGTACGCACGGCGAGGCCACGGGCTCGGCGAAGAAGCAGTGCACATGTTCGCCGAACAGTGCCTTGAGCCCGTAAGTGATACCACCGGGTGCGCCGCCGACTCCGCAGGGCAGATAGACGAAGAGCGGATGCGCGGCATCCACGACGCGGCCGGCTTCGGCCAGTTGGCGCGCCAGTTGGCGTGCCGCGGCAGCGTATCCGAAGAAGAGCAGGGCGGAGCGCTCGTCATCCACAAAATGGCAGCGCGGCGCTGCCAGCGCCTGTTCCCGGCCCGCTGCCACGGCTTCTGCGTAGTCGCCTTCATGTTCCACGACGCGTACACCGCGTTTGCGCAGGCGGTCCTTCTTCCACGCCTTGGCGTCCGCGGACATATGCACAACCGCATCGAACCCGAGAGCGGCCGCCATCACGCCGATGCTCAGGCCAAGGTTGCCCGTGCTGCCGACCCTCACCGAGTATTGCGAGAACAGCGCGCGCGCTGCCGGCGTCGCCAGCACGCGGCGGTCACCGTCCGAGTCGAGGATGCCGTGTTCGATCGCGATGGATTCGGCAATCGCCAGCACTTCATGAAAGCCGCCGCGAGCCTTGATGGAACCGGCAATCGGTAGTTCGTCGTCACGCTTGATGAACCAAGCGCCCTCGGCGCCGACGTTGCCGACGATCGCATGCTGTAGTCGGGTGGCGGGCATCAGTTGCGATTCGACTTGCCCATGGCTTGAGGCCAGTTCCGGAAACAGCGTCGCCATGAGGGGTTCACACCGCGCAAGACGCGCCTCGGCCGATGCGATCTCTTCCGTCGACGGGGCGGACGCCGGCAGGGGTTGCCCCAGTCTCGGATTAAGCCAAAGCAGCGGCTGTCGCGATTGAAGTCTTGCTAATAGGTCGCCAGAGAGCGGCAGAGTGGCCATTACGTCCTTCCAAAGGAATTCCTTATGAGGTGTGATCGTAGGCCCTGCGCTCGTGCAAAAATAGCGATCGTTTCTAACGCAAGCATTAGCCAGGCTAATACGAATGCAGCTCGATTCCTCTGTTCTCGGGGCGCTGCGGTGTTTCGAAGCCGCGGGGCGCCTGCTGAGCTTCACCAAGGCCGCCGAATCGCTGAGCCTCACCCAAAGCGCGGTGAGCCAGCAGATTCGGCATCTGGAAGACCGTCTCGGCTACGTGCTCTTCGTGCGCCAGCCGCGCAACTTGAAGCTGACGCCAAAGGGCGAGGCGCTGTTCGAGACGACGACGCGCGCGCTGCATGACATCCAGCAGACGATTCAGCGACTCGGCCTGCCAAACGCGCCTTTGCAGGTCAATTGCCTGCCATCGTTTGCGCTGCAATGGCTGATGCCGCGTCTGACCGAGTTCCACCGGGAGCAGCCGGATGTGTCCGTGCGCCTGAAAGCCGAGTTCCAGCCGCTGGACAGGCAATCGATGGACGCGGAGGATATTGACGTGGCAGTGCGTTACGACCCGGTCCGCTACAGCCAGTTGCACGCTGACGTCTTGCTGGATGAATACCTGATTCCTGTGGCCACGCCCGAGTACCTCGCCCGGCATCCCGGGTTAGCTGATGGAGCGTCGCTCGACGGTGTCATGTTGCTGCATGACGCATCGCCATGGGTCGGCGCAGCCGAGTTCGTGGAATGGCGCACATGGCTTGAGGCGTTTCACCCGGCATGGATTGCGCATCTGGAGGGGCCGCAGTTCAATCTGTCGAGTCTTGCCATCAGCGCGGCGTTGAACCACCAGGGGGTGGCGATGGGGCGTACGGCCTTGGTCTATGACGAGATCAGGAGCGGACGGCTGGTGAACGTCTTCGGCAAGCACGTACGCGCGCCGGCGCGCTACATGCTGCTTTCTCGGAACGCTGAGGATCGGCGCGTGACTATTTTCTCTACGTGGCTCAAGGCAGAGTGCGCGCGATTCGATGCTGCGCGAATGGAGTTGCTTTCGCTGGACGGGGTGCCGGCAAAAGCCGGGCAGGGGCGTTGATTCGATAGCCCATCGATCCGACGCCGCAACTGAAGCGTGGGTGGCATGGTCGAGCCGCCAAAACGCTGTGCCGTCAGGTCGCATACCAGTAGAAGGGGCAACTGCCTGGCATGGCACGCTGCAGATCGCTGGTCACCCCGCGGCGTTCGCAACGCACGGGGAATGCTCTTGGACGCTGCCGTTCGCGACACGATATACGCGATCTGCTTCCTGGACCAGCGCATGGCGATGCGTAATCACGATTAGCGTTGGTACCCGTTGCCGGACACGGGCAAAAACTCGCGCCTCGCGTTCCGGGTCGAGCGATGACGTGGGCTCATCCAGAATGATGACCGCTGGGCGGCGCGCGAGCGCACGGCCCAGCGCAACACGCTGGCGTTCTCCCCCTGATAGGGCCCTGCCTTGAATGCCCAGTGGGCGATCCAGGATATCGCCGATTCCTTCTGCGGCGATCTCATGCAGTTCGAGCAAGGCAATGAGTTGATGCAGTGCGTGGTCTGACGGCGGATTGTCGCAGCCGTAGGTCAGATTCGCCCTGAGCGAGCCGGTGAGGATCATCGGCGCTTGAGGTGCGACAGCGACTTCGCGCGCGATATCGCTGATGGACAGCTTGCTGACGTCCGCGCCAAAGAGGTAGACCGTGCCAGCCGCGGGTCGGGCGAGTCCGAGCATCAAGTGGACCAGGCTCGATTTGCCTGCGCCCGATGGCCCAGTGAGCGCGACAAACTCTCCCCGCCTGATGGTGATGTTCACGCCCTGCAAAAGCTGCTTGTCCCCTTGTGCGATAACTGCGTGCTCGATGCGACAGACCTCGTTCGCAGTTCGGTCGATCTGCGCGTTGGATTCGCTGCGCTCGATTGGCAGCTCCAGAAGTCCGAAACTCTCGCGCAGCGCGAGATGGTTGCGGCGCAGATCGGACAACGACCCCGCAAGGTTAGTGAAAGGCATTGCTAGCGTCACGATGTAGCTAACAATCATGACGAAATCGCCTGCGCGGAATTCCGAATGGGTAACACCATACGCGGTCGTCACCGTGAAGAGGGTGAGCAACAGGCCGGTGCAGATGGATTGGGCCGCGAGCAGAAGCGCGAGGTGGGTGTTTCCGCTGGTCACTTTACCGATATAGACATCGAGCATGCGGTGCAACGCGGCGTCTTCTCTCAGGTACGCGTTGTTGACTTTGATGTCCAGCATGAATCCGAGCTTTTCAACGAGATGGCTCGACAGCATGTCGGCACCGCTGAAAATCTCTTCGTGGGCGCTCTTGCTTTTGTCCGCCAGGAACCATGTCGCGGCAAAGAGAAGCAACATGGATATGGCAAATCCAAGAGCGAACGCGCCGCCGGTCAGCTGCCACAGAACGAGGCTGGACATTATCAACTGGAGAGCAGTCGGGGCTATCGCCCAGAACACCGCAAACGTGATTGCACTGAAAGCCGCGCGACTTCGAGCGATGACTGAAACCAGCTTGCCCGGATCTTCTGCCGCCAGGCGTTGGTAATCAACCCTGATGAGTCTGGCAAAGATGGCGTTATGGAATGCGGCATCACATCTTGCAAGAATGGCCGCGGAAAGTATGGCTTTCAGCCAATCGAATGCGCGACCAGCAGTCCAGGCGAGTCCGTAGGCGGCTGCCAGAAGCACCGGCGAGCCTGTAGCGCTATGTGTGGCGTCTACAGATAGAGCATTGGTTGCCTCACGCAAGAGGTAGGGAACTAGCGTAGACAATGCCGCAGCCAGCGTTACGAATAAAGTTGCTCCGCAGAAGTGGACTGGCAAGGCTGGATATCTTCTGACCGTGATTCGGTAGGCGAGGATCCAATCCTTTAACAAGTCCATAAGTAACCTCATCGTCATGGCCTCCAGGCCACTACCGTACCCCCTCTGCGGTAACTCGATCCACCAGTGTCTGTAGCCTGCGCAGACAATCCGGCGCCACGATTGAAACGGCCCTCGCCAGTGCCCCGGCCGACCTCGGCGCCTGAGAGTGCGTTACGTGAGCTTGACGCAGCGCAAGAGGCTACAGGATTTGCTTTGGGAAGAATCTCGCTTCCGATTGAGGCCACTTTTGGCTCCGATATGCATGGCAAGTCGCCATCGGAGACATGGAACTAGACGTTGGGTACGGAATCAACCGGGTGAATTCGAAATTGGTCGCGGAAATTTCTGCTGGGCGCTCGGTTCAGTAATACGCCCGAACCGGCGGAAGCGGCGGTAATGGAATTGCAGCGGCGGTGTGCCCATGCAAGGGCTCGCCAACTGCATGACGATCCACGGCGATGGTTTTTGTGTTAGCTCTATTGCGAAATGCTTCCTGAGGGCCGCGGCAAATCGGAAAGGGGCGGAAATGAGCTGGAGATCGGATGTGGGTATGTGCGACGGGGGCCGAATGGCGGGAGGAATCTGGATCTGGCGCAACATCTCCAGTTCGGTTCGCACTAACGTGCAGTCCGGATCGTAAAGCTTAAAGGCCGTCACCTTCTTCTTATGAATCTGTTATGACGTCACCGAAGAGACCAGCCATCGCATCGAGACTGGTCGCCAGTTTGCACGCGTGCGGAATCAGTCGGCCTCAACTTTCAGGTTGCGCAACAGCGGTTGCCATTTGTCGCTCTCGGCCTTCAGCCAGTGCTGCAGCCCCTGCGGGGTCTGTTTGTCCAACGGGACGATCTGCGCACCCAATTCGGTGAGCTTGGCTACGACTGCCGGGTCCCGCAGTCCCTTCTGTAGCGCCTCCGTGATGCGCTTCGTGATGCTCGGCGACGTGCCTTTCGGCGCATAGATGCCGTGCCAGACCTTGACCTCGAAGCCTTTGAGACCGCCTTCCTGAAGCGTTGGGGCCTGGGGTAGCGCGGCAATCCGTTGCGCCGTGGTGACGCCGAAGAGCTTCACGCGACCGGCCTTGATCTGCGGAAGCGTGGCAGTCGTCTGATCACATAGCAGGTCGACTTGTCCGCCCAGCAATGCAGTAAGCGCGGGCCCGGCACCGGGATAGGGAACCGCCGTCATCTTGGTTTGCACCGACTCTTCGAACAGCAGGCCACACAATTGCGATACCGCGCCCAGGCCTGCGTTTGCCAGCGAGACCTTGTCCCGGTTCTGGCGAACATAGTGGATCAGCTCTGGTAGCGTCGAGGCCGGGAGGTCTTTGCGGCCCATCAGCGTCATGGGCACATCGGCGACTTGCCCGATGTACTCGAAGTCCTTGAGCGGATCGTAGGAGAGCTTTTTGTAAAGCGCGGGCGCTGTGGCCATCCCGTTGTGGTGAATCAGGATGGTGTAGCCGTCGGGCTGGGCGCGGGCAACGTACGCTGCCGCGACCGTACCGCCGGCGCCGACCCGGTTCTCCACGATGACACTTTGACCGAGCTCACGCGTCATGGCAGCGGCGAGCGAGCGAGAGACCACATCAGTGGGGCCGCCGGCGGAGTAAGGAACAACCAGGGTAATCGGCCTGGACGGGTACGCGTCCGTGGCGTGGGCAGTCGATGTCACCATCGCTGTGGTAAGCAGGCCAGACATGAACACACTGGCAATCCTGAGTCCAAGCATCATTGTCTCCATCTTGATTTGCCGGCACGCGAGAAACCGCCAGCGAAAGGTGCGTTGCCCGTACGATGGGAGACGCCGCCTAAAGCGGCAATTCATATTTCCGGAAGTGGACTTTTGTGATGGGTGAATGCTGCGCTGAACAACGGCGACGATGTGCCGGCGGGGAAGCAGCGCAAGAGGCCCATCGTCGGCAGCAGACCGAGGATGTGTCGGAAGTTGAAGCGAGACGTCGAGGATGTTGCACGGGGCGCCTGGCGTCGGTCGGCGCGTGGGGGCGCTTAAGGCAGGTGGCGTAGAGGGGCAGACACGTGGCAGAACCTTCGATAACGAGGGCGATGCCCCCAGTCGGTTTATCGGATGAGATGTCGGAGCGGGGTCGTATGGCAACCGTTTCCTTGAGAACACCGTTATCGCATTGGGCGGTGGCTGGCCGCAGGCATGCGGCCAGCCTCCCCGCTCGGTGCGCTTCTGAACGGAGCAGGGCGTTACGCCAGCGCGCCGTCAAGATAGGGATCGACATTGCGAGCGGGCGCGTCAGAAGGCCACTTCTGATCCAGGCCCGCCACAAAGTGGGCGCCGTCGTAATACGGATCCACATTGCGCGCACCGTCGACATATGGGCTGCGCGGTTCCTGCACCGAGCGGGCGCCTTCGGTGTACGGGTCACGTGCATCGCTGACCGAACGGGCACCATCGGTGAACGGGTCGCGTGCGCCAACGTGCGACAGGCCTGCAGCCTGTGCACCTGCGGCAGCGGCAACCAGGGCGATAGCGAGGACAAGGCGCTTGGTGATGTTGGTAGTCATGATCGATTTCCTTTAGCAATGAGTAGTGTTGAGGTCCGGCGGAGACCGCATCGTTGCAACTCGCCGCCTGGCCTTGGAAAGCATTAAAGGAAACCGATGTATCTCGCCTGTAAAGCGTGCGAGCGCCGTTTGTCGGCGCGAGTGTCATCGCCGCGGCGCGATACAGAGCGGTACAAATCCCCACCACGGACCACGCGGCAAACGCGCCGGATATCCCGTCAGAGTGACGAGAGAGTGCGGCTTCGATCGCATCAGGGCGCTTTTGGCTTCAGGCGCTAAGCCCTCCGCGAAGGCGCTTCAACCGCGCCATCCGGCATCTCCGTGCTGACCCGATGCACGGCAATCCCCTCTATCGGGTCCAGCGGCTCGCGCCACGGGGCACGCTCCAGTGCGCGTTGCGTGTCGTCGTACCCGGCCCTCCAGCGGCGCTCGATCCCGCACGTGGAGAAGTCGATATCGCGGTGCATGTCATTGCCATCGAGTTGCGGCGCGTCGAGCTCGACCACATGCATGGTCGTCCCACACCCCCAGCCGAGCAGTTCCTGCACGTCGGCCTGCACGCGTTCGCTTTCGGGGATGTGCTTGCCCAGTTCGCGGATCACATGCCGCAGGCGGTGGATCTGCCGCTGCCGTTCCAGATGGGATTCTGCCCGGCTGGAGTACTGGATATCCCGCAGCCGGCTCATCACCTGCCAGATGGAATCGGGCTCCGGGCCGCTGGCGGGCCAAAGCTGCACGGCAAAGATCAGCGAGCTGCGGCGCGGGCGGTCATCGAGAATCGCTTCCAGCGGCGTGTTCGAATAGATGCCGCCGTCCCAGTAGGGCTCGCCGTCGACCTGCACGGAAGGGAAGCCAGGAGGGAACGCCGCCGAAGCCATCACGTGATCGACGTTCAGTGGCGCGTCGCGGTTGGTGAAGTAGCGCATGCGGCCGCTGCGGACACTGACCGTGCCGACCGTCAGCCTTGTCTGCCTGGCGTTGAGGTAGTCGAAGTCGACCAGCCTCGCCAGAGTCGCGCGTAGCGGCGAAGTGGAGTAGAACGCCGCCCTGGCCAGGCCGACAGTGGCGCGTACGCCCAGCCACCACGCATCGAGGGTTGGGGTGAAGAACGAGGGAATGCCCCGGGTTGTCACCGACAGTACCCGCAGCCAGTCCTCCATCTGCCGAAGGCCGCCGCTCCCTTCGGCAGCGCCGCGATAGGCAACGCCGTCCCAGAATTGCTTGAGCCGCGAGAGCCGCTGCTCTGGTGGATTGCCGGCGATGATGGCCCCGTTGATCGCCCCGATCGAGGTGCCGATCACCCACTCCGGCTCGAGACCCGCCTCATGCAGGGACTGGTAGACGCCCACCTGATAGGCGCCGAGTGCGCCACCGCCTTGCAGTACCAGCACGACCTGGCCCGGTAGCTCCGCGAACGGCGCTCCGGCATGCGCGGGGCTGGTGCCTGGTGTTTTTGCGTTCTCGCCCATTTGCTCCCCCAGTCTGTCGTGGCACAGGGACGCCAACTGTTCGCCAGTATCGCCCTGCATTTCGAGGCCGGCAATCGCCACCACGAGGTGGCGCGGCGTCGACACTCGATCGCTTGTTTGGCGCTGGCGTCTGGACTTCAATCCGTGGCTTGGACCAGACCATGGCTCAATATCGTCTTGCTCGACTATTGTGTATTGGATGATGAAACGCCTTCCAGGCTGCGCTTGACGAGATTGCAGAGAAGCAGATAGATTGGCGCAACCATGAGCCGCCGCCTTGCCTCCCTCTCTCTTGATCTCACTGCGAACCAACCGCAGTGGGGCGCGCGCGCCAAATCCAAAAAACAGTCGCTCACCTGACCGGAGCGTGCTGTTCCGTCAGTTGAGCGACGGAACAGCATCAGTGTAGAAGACGGTCTGCCAATTTCCCCCTTACTGTCTTGAGCGCCTCTTGCTCTGTCGCTTGCCTGTGCGGTTTCCGCATCGGTCGATCCGGAGCATGCAATGCAAGAAGTGGAATATCTCTATCGTGGTATCTGGCTACCCCTGGTCACCCCTTTTCGCAACGATGAGGTGGATTACGTCGCACTGCGGCGGCTAGTGGCTTATTACCGCTGCAGCGGCCTGGCGGGACTGGTGGTGTGCGGCAGCACCGGCGAAGCCGCCGCACTCGATGAGGCGGAACAGTTGGCTGTTCTGGATACCGTGCTGGCCGAGGCCGGGGAGTTGCCGGTCATGATGGGCCTGGCTGGCAATAATCTCCGGCATGTGCTGGGCCGCCTGGACAGGATTGGCGAGCGTCCGCTGGCGGGGGTTCTGGCGCCTGCACCGTACTACATAAGACCGTCGCAGGAAGGATTGAAGGCATACTTTCGCGAGCTGGCCGATAGATCCCGGGCACCACTGTTGCTGTATGACATCCCTTACCGCACTGGGGTGACACTGAGCGCCGAAACGCTGCTCTCGCTGGCGAACCACGGCAATATCCGAGGCATCAAGGACTGCGGTGGCAACGCTGAAACCACGCAGGCGTTGATCGCCGATGGCCGCCTGGCTGTCCTTGCGGGAGAGGACCACCAACTGCTTGCCACGCTGTGCATGGGCGGGCAGGGCGCCATCGTTGCGTCAGCGCATATTCGGCCTGATCTCTTCTCGGCGTTGTGGCGCGCGGTGGCTGACCAGCGCCTGAGCGTTGCCCGCCATCTTTTCCATGCCCTGATGCCGCTGATTCGGCTTCTGTTTGCAGAACCTAACCCAGGCCCGGTCAAGACATTGCTGGCCAGGCATGGCTTGCTGTCTGATGAACTGCGTTTGCCGATGACGTCGGCTTCGACCGCGCTCGCCGAGCAATTGGCCATTGCGTGTGAAGCCTTGGATTCGGTAGACGCAAATGCGGTGTCATTGAGCGGACTGGAGGCAGCGTACTCCATACCCCTCCCGCGCACGCAATCGGCATCAATTTCGAATGACTGAGGCGAAGTAAGATCCCTGCAATCCGAAGGAGCGCTTGCCGCTGCCCATGGGAGCGACAAGTGGCACCTTTGGCCCCCGATTCCCTCGCCCCGGCGCAGGCACCCGGAGCAAGAAGATCCAGGAGAAGACAATGAAAGCAATAGCGGGATGGCCTCTTGCCGAGACCATTGTCTGCCCATGACATTGCCTGCCAACATCAGCAACCCACAGCCCGGGCACGCCGAAATGGTCAGCCGGATTATCGAGGCATCGGTCCAGTCCCGCGCGACTCGCTCACTGGATGTCGCGCTGGATGGCCTGCTCGAGGTTGGCCGGGTCATCGGCATGCCCAACCCGACCTTCATCGACAATATCGCCGCCGAGCGCCATCACGAGGAACTCCAGGCTTGCCTCGGCGTGCCCGGCGAGATGCTGCGCTGGTGGCGGGCCGAAGCGATCACGGCCAAGCAGTGCGATGTGCAGCGGACCCGCTACGAGCGAATGCCCTTCGTCAGCAGCCTGCTCGATGGCGCGGAGGCCGAACTCGGTACGGTGGACCGGTCGCTGCGGAAGGTTCACCAGCACTTCGGTATGGCGTCGAACATCATCGTGCCGGTCCATCTGCCGAGCGGCGTCACCTCGCTCGTCGGCTGGACCAGCGCCGAGCCGGGAGCCGCCGCGCGGGTGGCAGACGGGGCCTATGGCGCCTTGCTGGCCGTGGCATACACGTTTATCGACACGCTTGAGCTGCATAAGGGAAGTCCTTGCGCGAGCCGAGCCAGTGGCCGGCTGAGCAAGCGCGAGCGGGAGTGCCTGCGCCTCATTGCCGCGGGCCGCACCATGAAGGAAGTGGCGAAGACGCTGACGCTCTCGCCATTCACCGTGCGCGAATACCTTGGCAACGCCATGCGCCGCCTTGGCGCAAGGAACCTGCCGCAACTAGTCTCGCTGGCCTGGCAGCGCGGCGAGATCGACGGCGATCCCGCCACGCGCGGGTAGGGCCATACCGCTCGATCGCCTCGCCGGACTCAGCGTTGCCGGTACTTGCCGAATTCGAGCCGGGCGATGGTGCGGTTGTGCACTTCGTCCGGGCCGTCGGCAATTCGGATCGTACGGGTGACCGCGTACAGGTGCGCCAACTCGGTGTCCTGGCAGACGCCGGCGCCGCCGAAGGCCTGGATCGCATCGTCGATGATCCGGCAGGCCATGCGCGGCGCGGCGACCTTGATCATCGCAATTTCCGAGCGGGCCGCCTGGTTGCCGTCGCGGTCCATCATGTCGGCGGCTTTCAGGCACAGCAGCCGGGTCATCTCGATGTCGATGCGTGCCTCGGCGATGCGCTGCTCCCAGACGGACTGATCCGACAACCGGCGGCCGAACGCCACGCGGCTCATCAGCCTTTTGCTCATGAGTTCGAGCGCCCGTTCCGCGACGCCCACCACGCGCATGCAGTGATGGATCCGGCCCGGGCCGAGACGCCCCTGTGCGATCTCGAAGCCCCGCCCCTCGCCTAGCAGCAGGTTGCCGGCAGGCACGCGCACGTCCTTCAGGATCACCTCGCCGTGGCCGTGCGGGGCATGGTCATAACCGAAGACCTTGAGCATTCGCGTGACTTCCACGCCGGGCGCGTCCATCGGCACGAGAATCATGGATTGCTGCCGGTGTACGGGGGCAGTGGCGTCGGTCTTGCCCATGACGATGGCGATCTCGCAGCGCGGGTCGCCGACGCCGCTCGACCACCACTTGCGGCCGTTGATGACGTAGTGATCGCCGTCGCGGACGATGCTCGTCTCGACGTTGGTGGCATCCGAGCAGGCCACGTCTGGTTCGGTCATCAGGAACGCCGAGCGAATTTCGCCGTCCATCAGCGGTGCCAGCCAGCGATTCTGCTGGAACACGTCGCCGTAGCGCAGCAGGACTTCCATGTTGCCGCTGTCCGGCGCCGAACAGTTGAACACTTCTGGCGACCACGGCACTTTGCCCATGGTTTCGGCGACCAGCGCATACTCGAGGTTGCTCAGTCCCGGGCCGTCGAACCTGTAGTCGTTCACAACGGGGCCGTGGGACGGTGGCATGAACAGGTTCCACAGGCCGGCCTCGCGCGCGCGCCGCTTCAGTTCTTCGATGACGGGCACGGCCTTCCAGCGGTCGCCGCGGTCCACTTCGGCTTCGTAGCGCTGTTCGGCAGGGTAGACATAGGCCTGCATGAAGGCGTCGACGCGGTCGCGCCAGTGCGTTTGCCTGTCGGAGAGGGAGAAATCCATCGGTGCGATACCTGAGGGTTAATGGGCCATGGCCCGTTCGGCCTGCTGCCAGGCGAGATCGGCCAGCGGCTGTAGGCGCTTGATGACTTCACTGGAGTGTGCGGAACTCGCGTTTCCGCGCAGAGCACGGCCCTTGATGCCGTGGATGATCGCGGCGAGCCGGAACAGGTTGAACGCTACGTAGAAATCGTAGTGACGAATCTCCGGTCGCCCGGTGTGCTCGCAGTAGAGGTCCAGGTACTCGTCCTCGGTCGGGATGCCAGCGGCTTCCAGATCGATGCCGGCCAGACCGGTAGACGTCCGGTACATCATGGTGTGATAGGCGAGGTCGGCCAGGGGATGGCCGAGCGTCGAGAGTTCCCAGTCGAGCACCGCGATCACCCGTGGTTCGCCTCGGTGAAAGATCATGTTGTCGGCGCGGAAATCGCCATGGACGAGGGCGGTTTCCTCTCCCGGCGGAATATTCGCCGGCAGCCATTCGATGAGACGGTCGAGCGCCGGCACTCGGCCCGCCTGTTCGTCGCCAAGGTATTGCTGCGCGAAGCGCGCGATTTGCCGCTGAATGTAGTTGCCCGGCTGCCCGAAATCGCCCAGCCCCAGGGCCTGGGGATTGAGCGTATGTAGGCGGGCCAGGGTGCGGTTCATCGCCATGAAGCAGGTCCTGCGCTCCTCGCGGGACGTGGTCGGCAAGGTCGCGTTCCAGAAGATCCGGCCCTCGACGCATTCCATGATGTAGAACCAGCTGCCAATCACGGATTCGTCCGTGCACATGCCGAAGGCGCGGGCTACCGGTACGCCGCTGTCGTGCAGCGCGGAGATGACGCGGTACTCGCGGTCGATCGCGTGCGCGGAGCGGGCGAGCACGCCTGACGGCCGGCGGCGCATGACGTAAACGCCCCCGGGTGTGGTCAGCCGGTAGGTAGGGTTCGACTGGCCGCCTTTGTACTGATCGATCGTCACGGGACCGACGAATCCCGGGATATGGGCGGCCATCCATTCGGACAACCGTTTTTCATCGAAGCGATGTGCTTCCCGTATGGGCATGACGCCCGCGTTCTGTTCGGTCCAGGTACTGGTGGCTTGTTCGGTCATGATTTTATTGCGGCCTTGGCGTGGGCGGCGGCTTGCCGCCCGGCTGGCTGTGAAGATTGGAACTGGCCTGTTCAGGCGTAGTGGGCGAGACGCAGTCCCGGGCGCTCCCAGCGGGTCCTGATCAGCTTGCCGGTGGCGGACAGCGTGATCCACGCATCGCGCATGTCCGCGCCGCCAAAACAGATGTTGGTCGTGATGACATCTGGCAGGGGGAAATGGGTGACCGCACCCGTGCCCGGGTCCACCGAAGCGATGCCATGGTTCTCGACCAGTGCCGCCACGCAGACATGCCCGTCGGCGGTGACGGCCAGGGAGTCCAGCCATTGGCGGCCGGGGAAGGAGGTCACCACACGTCCGGAGCTGGGCCAGGACGGCGCTGCCTCGCCCGCGCCGGTGAGGTCCAGGGCGAGCAGCAGGCGCTCGCTCGTCAGCGCGACATACAGCGTCTTGCCGTCGGGGGCGAGGCCGCAGCCATTCGGCCGCAGGAGCCCGCGCGCCACCGCCCGGATCGAGGAGCCGTCGGCCTTTGCGTAGAACACGCCGCCGACATCTACCTCGTGTTCCCGGCTCTTGCCGCAGTCGGTGAAATAGAAGCCGCCCTGGTTGTCGAAGACGAGATCGTTCGGCCCCTTCAGCGGGATGCCGTCGCAACTGTCGTACAGGCGCTCTACGCGGCCGCTGTCGAGGTCGACCACTTCGATGCGGCCGCCCGAGTAATCCGCCGGCTGGCGTCCCGGGAAGAGCAGTCCGTCGTGCTCGGTCCAGGCAAAGCCGCCGTTGTTGCACACGTAGACGCGGCCGTCGGGGCCGATCGCCGCACCGTTGGGCCCGCCACCCAGGTCCGCGATGGTTTCCCGGGTGCCGTCCGGGCCGATCCGGGTGAGCCGTCCGGCGGCGATCTCGACCACGATCACCGAGCCGTCTTTCATCCAGATGGGGCCTTCGGGAAAGCGAAGGCCTTCTGCAACGATCTGGTAGTCCATGCAGTGTTCTCCGTTGGGGTAAGGGTTGTGGCGACGCCGCTCAGTTGTCCCGCAGTTCCCGTCGCAGGATTTTCCCGGACGGAGTCTTGGGCAGTTCGTCGACGACTCGCATCTCGCGCGGGCACTTGTAGGCGGCCAGGCGCGTGCGGCAATGGGTAAGAAGCTCGTCCGGCGTCGCCCGAGCGCCGGGTCGCAGGCTGACGACCGCGCGAACCTGTTCGCCGCGATAGGCGTCGGGGATGCCGACCACGGCCGCCTCGCGGACCGCCGGATGGGTGTAGAGCACGTCTTCGACTTCGCGAGGCCACACCTTGAAGCCGCTCGCGCTGATCATGTCCTTCTTGCGATCGACGATGTAGTACCAGCCGTTTTCGTCGCGGAAGCCGATGTCGCCGGTCCGGAAGCCTTCCGGCCGAAGGGCCTCGGCGCTTTCCGCGGGCTTGCGCCAGTAGCCGGCGCACAGCGTCGGTCCGGACACCACGATTTCGCCGATTTCGCCGGCGGCCGCCGGTTGACCGTCGCTGTTCTCGATCCACGCGCTCATGCCCGGCATGACTGGCCCGATGGACAACGCACCGCTTGCCGCGTCGACCGGAATGGGCTCGCCCTGAGGTGTCCTGTGCGTGGCGATAAGCGTTTCCGTGAGGCCGTAGCCGATCTGGATCGGCGTGCCCAGGAAGGACTCGACCACGCGGATCAGGGCAGGTGGCGTCGGTGCGCCACCCGAGCCTGCCACGCGGATGCTGGCCATGTCCCAGGGGCCGGCGCCCGGCACGTTCATCATGGCGATGTACGCGGTCGCCGCGCCGGAGACATGTGTGGCGCCATGCTCGCGCACCGCTTCCACCATCACCGCGGGATCGAAGCGATAGGTCAGGATCAGGCAACCCGATACGCAGAGGCACAGGTTCACCTGCATCGTCAGCCCGGTGACGTGGAACAGTGGCGCCATGCCGAGGAAGCGCGCGCCGCTCGGGGTGTCGCTGGACCGGCGGATCATTCCCACGCCTGCGACAATGTTCTGGTGCAGGATCTGGGCGCCCTTGGGTGTGCCGGTAGTGCCCGAGGTGTAGACGATATAGGCTAGGTCGCTACCAGCGAGGTCGATCGCCGGGGGACTTGCGCCCTCATGCCGGGCAATTTCCGTCGACATGTCCGGCAGGCCTTTCGCCGTGCGCGGCAGGGTGTCCGGCAGGACGCGCGCATCGTTGCGCGTCTGGAAGTCGAAAGGCGATGCGCCGAGCACCAGGCGGGGCCGGTGCACGCTCGTGGCCAGCATTGCGTAGACGTCGCGGTACCGATCCGGAAGCATCACCACGGTATGCGGCTCGACATTGTCGAGGAGCAGAGACAGCTCGCGCTCGCGATTCATGATGTTGATCGGTACGGCGATACCGCCCGCCTTCCAGGCGCCGAGCATGGCGATGTGGAAGTGCGGCATGTTCTGCAGGTAGATCATGACCCGGTCGCCGCGGACGAACCGGTGCTCGAGCAGCAGCGCGGCGAAGGCGTCGCTCAGTCGATCGAGTTCGGCATAGGTCAGCGCCGCGTCGAAGTATTGAATCGCTGCGGCGTCTGGCGTGCGCCGGACTGCTGCGCGAAACATCTCCAGGGCATTGCCAAGGTCCCGGTCCATCCCTGTCTCGTGCGGGGCGGGGTGGGAATGGTGCGTGTTCATGAGGCTCCTTTCTCGACGGCTGCCAGAGTGGCTGGCGACGCGGGAAGAGTCTATGAACCGCCTTGGGGAGGGGGCAATCCCTACAAAATCAGGGACGAGGTAGGCCTTCCTTCTCTGACATCGGACGCAAATTGGCTCGGCGGCGATGGGCACGCCAGTTCTGTAGTTCGCATTGTTTCGAGTTCGTTCATGAAAGGCATCGCGAGGGGCGCCCGGACAGCGTCCCGGTGCAACCCGTTTCATTGGTTTGTCATCGAATATCCAGACAATCCCCACTCCCGAGGTGACTAGTCAACAGTCGAGCCTTGGGCATGACAAAACCATGGCAAGGGCGCCCCCACAAGAGCCCGGCCGATCCGGGAGTTATCAATGCTGTTCAAGAGCCGATATTCGTTCGGCGGGTTGGGCCGAGCCGCCTGCGCGCTGATTTCTTGTGTCACGGTTGCTGGTGCCCTAAGCGCCTGCAACAGCGCTGGCGACAGTGCGCCGCCGGCCATGCAGTCAATCAAGCACGTCTTCGTGCTGACCATGGAAAACAAGAACTACAACGACACCTTCGGCTCCAGCACGCAGGACCCCGACCTGCAAACCATGGCGAAGCAGGGTGCGCTGCTGACCCAGTACTACGGTACTGGGCACGTCAGCCTGGACAACTACATCGCCATGATGAGTGGCCAGCCCTCCACCAAGGAAACGCAGAGCGATTGCTTCCAGGGCTTCAACGACGCGATCGCCGACGGCTGGGACGCCGGCAATCCGAAAGTGCTGAAGACGAAGAACGGCATGGGCTGCGTGTATCCCAAGGAAGTGAAGACCTTCGCCAACCAGCTGGATAACCTGGGCATGACCTGGAAAGGCTACATGGGGGACATGGGCAACGACCCGGCCCGTGAGTCGGCGACCTGCGGCCATCCGAAGATCGGCGCCATCGACAATACCCAGTCCCCTCAGGCACCGACGGCCGACGTTCCGAAGGGCGACCAGTACGCGACCCGCCATAATCCGTTTGTCTATTTCCATTCGATCATCGACAACCAGAGCTATTGCGATAGCCACGTCGTGAACCTGGAGGCGAACCTGGTAAATGACCTGAAGTCGATTGACACCACCCCCAATTTCGTGTTCATCACGCCGAACCTCTGCGATGACGGCCACGACGGCGATGGCACCGGCGCCAAGCCCTGTGTCAACGGTGACAAGGGCGGCCTGTTTTCGATCAACGCCTTCCTGAAAAAGTGGATCGCGATCATTCAGGCGTCGCCCGCGTACCAGAAGGACGGCCTCATCATCATCAACTTCGATGAATCGGCCGACATCGTTCCGGCCGGCTCGACGACCGCCAACGGCGTGACGACGGTGACGCTGAATCTGCCCGGCGATGCGTGCTGCGGCCAGCAGGCTGGCCCCAACGTCACGCGACCGGACGATGCGATCCTGGCGGTTTCGCCGAGCTTGCAATATAAGCTGCACTATCAGGGCGTGGGGGGCGACCGTGTCGGTGCTGTCATGCTCTCGAAGTACATCAAGCCTGGTACGGTGAGCAACACGCCGTACAACCATTATTCGCTGCTCAAGAGCCTGGAGAACATCTTCCAGACCAATGAGTACCTGGGCTACGCCGACGACAAGAACCTGGCGGCTTTCGGTACCGACATCTTCACCAACCTGCAGTGAACATGAACTGGCGCAAGGCGGGAGCCGCCCTTATCGCGGCGGCCGCTTTTTGCCTGAGCGCATGTGGCCGCGAGTCGAAGCCTGCCGCCGCGCCCTCCGGCAAGGCGGTGGCCGAACTCGGCCGGCTGGCATTCTCTGACGCTTCGCTGTCGGCGTCGGGTCGTATGTCGTGTTCGAGCTGCCATAGTCCCGACCACGCTTACGGTCCGCCCAATGCACTGGCCGTGCAACTGGGCGGGCCGGACCTGCAGGCCCACGGCACCCGGGCAGTGCCGTCGCTGCGCTATCTGCGGCGCACGCCAGCCTGGTTCAAGACTTACCAGTCGAACCTGCGCGAGCGCCTGACCGATACCGACAATGTCCCTGTTGGCGGTTTTACCTGGGATGGCCGCTTCAACACCATGGCCGAGCAAGCGGCGGCGCCGTTGCTGGCCGCGAACGAAATGGCCAATCCGGATATTGAGGCCGTGGTGGAGCGCCTTGCCAGGAGTGCCTACGCGCAGCGATTCCGCGAAGTCTTCGGCCCTGACATCTTCTTCCGGCCCGAGGCAGCCTTCAAGGCTCTGGGCCAGGCATTGCAGCGCTTCCAGCTTGACGACCCGAGCTTCCAGCCCTACGACAGCAAGTTCGATCTTTACCTGGACGGCAAGGTGGAACTCAGCGCGCAGGAGCTGCGCGGCCTCAAGCTGTTCAAGGATCGGGATGGCGGCAATTGCGCCGCCTGCCACATCGTTGAGCCTGGCGCCAACGGCGCGCACCCCCTGCTGACCGATTTCAGCTTCGCGGCGATCGGCGTGCCGCGCAATCCGGAAATTCCGGCCAACGCCGATCGTGACTACTACGACATGGGGCTGTGCGGCCCTGCACGGACCGACCAGAAGCAGGAGCAGGCCTATTGCGGCATGTTCAAGACACCCACGCTTCGCAACGTCGCCACGCGTGGGGCGTTCTTCCATAACGGGCGCTTCCACACGCTGGAAGACGCGCTGCGGTTCTATGTGGAGCGCGATACCGATCCACAAAAGTGGTATCCGCATCCCGGCAGCAAGCGCCAGTTCGACGACCTGCCGGAAGCGATGCAGGAAAATGTCGATCGCATCAACGCACCCTTCACGCTTCATCGGGGCGAACAGCCGGTCTGGTCCGAAGCCGATATCCGCGACGTGATCGCTTTCCTCGGAACACTGAACGACGGCTATGCGCCACAGAGCGCCAGTGTCGACTCGTATGCTGCCGAGCGCCTGCCTCATCAGGCGGGTATGACGCGCTGAACGATGGCGCTAGCCACCGCCTGCCTGAGGCTGGCGGCGCCAAAATTCCATAGTGCCGATGCCGGGCCATGCGATACGACTCGCGCCGCTGTCATCGCCCTGTCATGCCGGCCTCCGACAATGCGCAGCAAAGCAGGGGGCCGAGCCTTCCCGGCTGCCCGCGTGACGCGGCGCAGCGACGGAATGTCTTGACTCCCGATTTTTTCCGCCTTCAATGAAAACGTTTTCATCCGGCCGCGCTGCTGTGGTTGCCGGCAATTCTCGAAACACTCAGCCGTGACGCGAAGACACCTCATCGATGGCAAGCCGGAAGCCAGGCCCGACAGCGGCGGCGCGACGCTGCTGGACGTGGCTCAGGCCGCGCGCGTGTCGCTGGCGACTGCGTCGCGCGTCTTCAGTACGCCCGCCTTGGTGCGCGACAGCACCGCACAGCGTGTGCTCGACGCGGCGCATAAGCTGAGCTTTCGCCCGAACCTGCTCGGCAGCAAGCTGCGCGCCCAGCAGTCCCGGATGATCGGCGTGATGCTGCCGACGATGGACAACGCGGTGTTCGCCGAATGCTGGCGCGGGATCGAGGAGGCGGCGCTCGCCGCCGGCTACTCGCTGATGCTGGTGACGAGCGGCTACGACCCGGCACGCGAGCGCGAGCGCGTGGAGTACCTGCTGCGCCATCGCGTCGACGGCATGGTGCTGACGGTTGCCGATGCCGCCCGCAGCGCGGTGCTGGACCAGCTCGACGCCGAGGGCGTGCCCTATGTGCTTGCGTACAACCAGGCCAGCGTGCGCGGCCGGCGGCATTCCGTTTCCGTGGACAACCGCGGCAGCGCGTGCGCGGGCGTGGAGACGCTGATCGCCGCCGGGCACCGGCGCATCGTCGTGGTCTCGGGCGCGTTCGTCGCCTCGGACCGCGCGCGCCAGCGCTTTGCCGGCTACCAGGACGCGATGCGCGAACACGGCCTCGAACCGGTTCCGGCACTCTGCCTGCCGTCGCACACCGCCAGCAATGCGGCGCAGATCCGCGCGCTGATGGACGCTGACGACGCCCCCACGGCCTTCTTCTGCACCAACGACCTGCTTGCGATCGGCGTGATCGCCGACCTCGGCCGGCTCGGCCTGCGCGTGCCGGCCGACGTGTCCGTGCTCGGCTACGACGGCATCGCGCTCGGCAGCGTGGTCGAGCCGACGCTCGCGACCGTGGTGCAGCCCAACACCGACATCGGCGCCCGGGCCGTGCGCCATCTGCTGGCGCGGCTGCGCGCCGCGCCCGACGACGCGCCGGCGCCCGCGCGCGTGACGCTGCTGCCGCACGCTTTGCGCGTGACCGGCACCATCGCGGCGCCGCCGGAGCGTGCCAATCCGAGTACTCGCGCGCGTGTCCCGCGTATCCCATAACCCAGCGTCTTCACCACCGACAGTTGCCAACCAAGGAGCCTCTCATGCAACCGTTCTCCGCCTGGCGCCGCCCGCTGCGCCGGATCGCCCTGATGTTCGCCGCCGCGGCATTCAGCCACGGAGCCTTCGCGCAGACCGCCATCTGCTACAACTGCCCGCCCGAATGGGCCGACTGGGCCGCGCAGATCCGCGCCATCAAGGAAAAGACCGGCGTTACCGTGCCGCTGGACAACAAGAACTCCGGCCAGTCGCTGGCGCAGCTGGTGACGGAGAAGGCGAGCCCGGTGGCCGACGTGGTCTACTACGGCGTGACCTTCGGCATCCAGGCCAAGAAGGACGGTGTGACCGCACCGTACAAGCCGGCGCACTGGAACGACATCCCCGACGGCCTGAAGGACCCGCAGGGCAACTGGTTCGCGATCCACTCGGGCACGCTCGGCTTCATGGTCAACGTCGACGCGCTGCGCGGCAAGCCGGTGCCGCAGTCGTGGGCCGACCTGCAGAAGCCCGAGTACAAGGGCCTGATCGGCTATCTCGACCCGGCCAGCGCGTTCGTCGGCTACGTCGGCGCGGTCGCCGTCAACCAGGCGCTGGGCGGCACCTTCGACAACTTCGGTCCCGCGTTCAAGTACTTCAAGGATCTGCAGAAGAATCAGCCGATCGTGCCGAAGCAGACCGCCTACGCGCGCGTGCTCTCGGGCGAGATCCCCATCCTGCTCGACTATGACTTCAACGCGTACCGCGCCCGCTACAAGGACCACGCCAACGTGGCCTTCGTGATCCCGAAGGAAGGCACGGTCGTGGTGCCCTATGTGATGAGCCTGGTCAACAAGGCCCCGCATGAGGCCGAGGGCCGCAAGGTGCTGGACTTCGTGCTGTCGGATGCCGGCCAGGCGCTGTGGGCCAATGCCTACCTGCGCCCGGTGCGCAGCAGCGCGGTCTCGAAGGAAGTCCAGGCGCGCTTCCTGCCGGCCTCCGAGTATGCGCGTGCCAAGCCGGTCGACTTCGGCCGCATGGCCGACGTGCAGAAGGCCTTCAGCGAGCAGTACCTGAAGGAAGTGCGCTGAGCACGCGCTGGTAATGGTCGGTCGTCCCCGCGCGCAGCGCGAGCGGGGACGACGCCACGGCAAGGCCCCTCCCATGACAAAGCGAAATCTTCTCCTGTTCGGCTTCGCGCTGCCGGCACTGGTCGTATTCCTTGCGTTCTTCTGCCTGCCGATGGCGCGCCTGGTCGCGGTCAGCGTCGACGGCCCGCAAGGCGCGGGCGTGTACTGGACCGTGCTGACGAGCCCGCGCTATCTGCACAGCCTGATGGTGACCGTGCTGCTGTCCGGCGCCGTCACGCTGGCGACGCTGGTCATTGCCGGCATCGCCGGCACGTTCCTGCAGCGCAACCCCGTGCCGGGCAAGGCAGCGCTGGTCGCGGTGCTGACGTTCCCGCTGGCGTTCCCCGGCGTGGTGATCGGCTTCATGGTCATCATGCTCGGCGGGCGCAACGGCCTCTCGGCGATGGTCGGCGACTGGCTCGCGGGCGAGCGCTGGGCCTTTGCCTACGGGCTTGCCGGCCTCTTCGTCGGCTACCTGTACTTCTCGATTCCGCGCGTGATCCTGACCGTGATGGCGGCGGTGGAGAAGCTCGACACCTCGCTCGAGGAAGCCGCGCGCTCGCTCGGCGCGAGCCCGTGGCGCGTGGTGCGCGACGTGATGCTGCCCGCGCTGATGCCGGCGATGCTCTCCAGCGGCGCGATCTGTTTCGCGACCAGCATGGGCGCGTTCGGCACCGCTTTCACGCTGGCCACGCAGCTCGATGTGCTGCCGCTGACGATCTACAACGAATTCACCAACTACGCCAACTTCGGCATGGCCGCCGCGCTGTCCATCCTGCTGGGCAGCGTGACCTGGGCCCTGCTCGCGGTGGCGCGCTGGTTCTCCGGCGATGCCGTCGCCGCCACCGCGTAGGAGCCTGATCATGTCTAACGTTCGCCCCGGCCTTCGCTACTGGCTGCAGCTCGCGCTGACGCTCGCGGTCTGCCTGTTCATGATCGTGCCGGTCGTGCTCTCCGTGCTGGCCGGCCTCACCAACAATATTTTCGTCGGCATTGCCAGCGGCCTGACCACGCGCTGGCTGGAAGAGGTCTGGTCGCTGTACCGCTATACGATCTTCCTGTCGCTTGGCATCGCGTTCGCCTGCCTGGCCTGCACGCTGGTGCTCGGCGTGCCCGCCGCGTACTACATGGCGCTGCGCCGCAACCGCGTCACGCGCCTGATCGAGGAGCTGCTGATGCTGCCCGTGGCGATCCCGGGCCTGGCCACCGCGCTCGGATTGATCCTGCTCTACGGCCAGTGGCAGGCGCTGCGCACGAGCTGGGTGTTCATCCTGATCGGCCACGTGCTGTTCACGCTGCCGTTCATGGTGCGCGCCGTGCTGGCGATCCTGTCGGCCATCGACATCCGCACGCTCGAGGACGCCGCCGCCAGCCTTGGTGCGAGCCGCATGCAGCGCTTCTTCACGGTGATCCTGCCGAATTGCCGCCAGGGCATCCTGGCCGGCGCGCTGATGGTGGTCACGCTGTCGGTTGGCGAATTCAACCTGACCTGGATGCTGCATACGCCGACCACGCAGACGCTACCCGTGGGACTGGCCGACAGCTATGCGTCGATGCGGCTCGAGATCGGCTCCGCCTACACCATCGTGTTCTTCGTGATGATCATTCCGCTGCTGGTGCTGATGCAGGCGCTGGCCGCCATGGGCGCGCGCGCCCGCAGGCACATCCGCGCCGAGGTGCCGGCCGTGACCGCCGCGCCCGCCACCCCCACCGAGACCCGCCATGCATGAATCCACGACCATTCGCCTGCGCCGCTGCGGCAAGACCTTCGCCGACGGCGCACTGGCGCTGCAGCCGCTGGACCTGGACATCGGCGCCGCCGAGACGCTGGTGCTGCTCGGCCCCTCGGGCTGCGGCAAGACCACTACGCTGCGCATCATCGCGGGACTGGAGTCGCCGGACGCCGGCGGCGAGGTCTGGTTCGGCGACGCCAACGTGACGGCGCTGCCGATCGAGCAGCGCGGCGTCGGCATGGTGTTCCAGAACTATGCGCTGTTTCCCAACATGACGGTCGCCGAGAACATCGGCTACGGCCTGCGCGTGCGCCGCGTGGACGCGGCCACCCAACGCCGGCGCATCGACGACATGCTCGGCATGATGCATCTCGGGCCGTTCGCCGACCGCCGCGTCGACCAGCTTTCGGGCGGCCAGCGCCAGCGCGTGGCGCTGGCACGCGCCATTGCCGTGCAGCCGCGCGTGCTGCTGCTGGACGAGCCGCTGACCGCGCTCGACGCGAAGCTGCGCGATGCGCTGCGCGCCGACATCAACCAGCTGTTGCGCAGCCTTCGCATCACGGCCGTCTACGTGACGCATGACCAGGCCGAGGCGATGGCGCTTGGCGACCGCATCGTCGTCATGGACCGGGGCCGCATCGCGCAGGCCGGCACGCCGCAGGAGATCTACCGCGCGCCGGCCAACGCGTTTGTCGCTGACTTCATCGGCACGATGAACCGCCTTTCCGCCACGGCTGAGCACGGCGGCGCGTGGCGCGTGCCGGGCGGCGTGGTGCCGCGCGACGGCGCGACGGTGGCCAGCCCCCGCGCCGAACTCATGTTCCGGCCCGAGGACGTGGCGCTTGCACCCGCCGGCAATGCGCACTTGCAGGGTGCCGTCGTCACCGCGCTGTTCCTCGGCAACTGCACGCGGCTGCTGGTGGACGTCGGCGCCGGCGCGCCGCTGATCGTCGACACCACGCGGCGCGACGGCTGGCAGGCCGGCGAGCGCATCGGGCTGCGCATCGACACCGCGCACATGATCACACTGGCGGAGGCCGAGGCAGCATGAACACGCCCTATCTTGTCGCGCATGTCACCGATCTGCACATCAAGGCCGGCGGCAAGCTCTCCTACCGGATGGTCGATACCGCCGGCGCGCTGCACCGCTGGATCGACACACTGCTGGCCCTGCCGCAACGCCCGGACCTGGTCATCATCACCGGTGACCTGGTCGACTTCGGCGCCGAGGCCGAGTACCGTTTCCTGCGCGATATCCTGCAGCGCCTGCCGATGCCGTACCGGCTGCTGCCCGGCAATCACGACAGCCGTAGCCAGCTGCGCGCCGTCTTTGCCGATCACGACTACCTGTTCGCCAACGGCGCCGGTGAGGCGCCGGTCCACTATGCCGTCGACGCGGGGCCGCTGCGTCTCGTTGGGTTCGACTGCACGGTGCCCGGAAAGCCGGGTGGACGCGTCGATCCCGCCGCACTCCCATGGCTCCATGCCACGCTCGCCGCGGCGCCGGCCACGCCGACGCTGCTGCTGCTGCACCATCCGCCGTTCCACACGGGCATCGGGCATATGGACGAACAGGGGCTGGACAATGCGGCGGCGCTGGAGGCCGTCGTGCGACAGCACCCGCAGGTCGAGCGCGTACTGTGTGGCCACCTGCATCGCCACATCACACGGCGCTTCGCCGGCACCATCGCGATCACCGCGCCCGGTCCCGCGCATCAGGTGGCGCTGGACCTGGACCCGCAGGCACCGTCGCGCTTCCGGATGGAGCCGCCCGGCTACCTGCTGCACTGGTGGCATCCTCGGCACGGCCTGGTTACACACGCCGCCGCGATCGGCGAATATGGCGCCGCGCATCCGTTCTTCGATGCGCAGGGCAAGCTGATCGATTGAGCGTAGAACGCCTTGCGAGGGACATGTCTTGCGCATCAACTGCGCGCCGCGCGCGCATTGGTGGCATAGCGGCAACGCAATGGAAAAGGCGTTAGCTGGATTGCGGCGCCGTTATCAGTCCTTGCGTCACGGCAGAGTGGGGCAAGTCGGCGCCAGCCGCACTCCCGGCTTCCCCGGCGGCTTCCGCCGCGCGCTCCGAACGGACCAGGGCTATTACCTGGCTGAAGGACGACGCGGCAAAGGCTGTCGTGCCGCGATGCTCCTGGGTGTCCCGCGACATCTCCGACACGAAGCCAAGAATCAGCCTCGCGGCAGGCGCTCGCCGCTGAAGCCGTCGCAGCAGAATACGGAGATAGACGTTCGACTGTCCTGCATCGAGCGACGTGATGCAGATGGTCCCCATTGCCGGCAGATTCTCCGGGGAAAATCCCGTGCGGGAGAACTGTTCATAACTGGCGGCCTCTGCCTGAATACCTGCCCTGGACAGAAGTTGTACGGTGGCCGCCGCGACCAGTTCATCGAGCCCCCCGCGACCGGCAATGCAGAGCACGGGGCCGGCAACCGGCGCGCCCGAAGCGGCCGCCTCGGCGGCGATTCCGGTTGCTTCGCGGGCTGGCGGCAGGCTCGGGACCGGTCCGTCATCATCGCCGGAAATTGGCGTGTCGCTGACCGGCTCATCGATATCTTCGAGCCCATCGATGATATCGAGCAGCGCTTCTCGGATGCGGGCAAGCTGGTCGGGCAGGATAACGCCCCGCATCATGTCGTTGTGTGCGAGCTTCAATCCCTCCAGCATGACAGTGTCGTAGTACTCGGCAAGGGTCATGTCCTTCAACAGGGTTTCGGCCTGTCGCAACGCCTCGTCCGGATCATCCGCAAGGATGCGCTGGTAGAAGTTGGTCGGCGGCGATAGAGGCGGTCGATCCCCCAGCAAGACTTCAAGAAACTCCAGCTTGTCGACATGCCGTCCAAGGATGACCAGGCACAGCGTGAGCGGCGTCGAAAGGATCAGCCCCACCGGTCCCCAGATCCAGCTCCAGAAGATGGCGGCAACCACCACCGCGACGGGAGAAAGCCCCGTGCTGCGGCCGTATAGCAGAGGCTCGATGAGCTGTGCGGTGAGGAGATCCGTAGCGCCGAAAAGGCCAATCGTCCAGAGCAGCATGGTCCAGTCAGGGCCCGTGGCCGCCAGCACGAGTGCGAGCAGAGCCCCGATCCACGTGCCGACATACGGAACGAACCGAAGCAGCGCCGTGATCACGCCGACCAAGATGGCACCCGGCACCCCGATGGTTGCCAGGCCAGCCGAGATGACGATGCCCACGCCGACGTTCACCCCGAGCTGCGTCAGGAAGTAGCGGCTCAAGCGGTGAGCGGCCTCGTTCATGGCCGTCGTGGCACGATGCAGGTCACGAGACCCGAACAGTCGGATCAGCCGGTCGCGCAAGTCTTCGCGCTGCAGGAGAATGAAGATCGCCACCACCAGCACGATGCCTGTGGTCTGGAGCGGGCCGACGATGGGCGAAAGATATTCCCTCATCAGGGCGAGCGGTGATGCCGGGGGCTCCTGGACAGCGACGGGCATCGGTGCCCGCTCTTCCTGTTTGCGGCCTGAGACGGTCGCACTTGGGACGCCCGCGCCGCCGGCTGCATGCGGAGCGTGAACCGGCCGTTTGATGAGGTTTGATGCACTCGCCAGAAGATCATCAAGCCGCCCGACCGTGGCCTGCTGGACGAACTGGACTCTTTTCTCGATCGTAGCCTGGTAACGCGGCAGGTCGGCGGCGAGCTGCGCGACCTGCGCGCCGATCAGTGTCCCGATTCCGCCCATGACTGCCAGCGCCAGCAACACCGCAATGACAACCGAAGGGACTTGTCCAAATCTGAGCCGCGCCAGAATGTCCACCAGCGGCGCGACAAGAAAACTGAGCAGCACCGCGAGCGTAACGGGCATCAACACATCACGGCCAAGATCCAGGGCGCAGATGACCACAACCGCGGTGATGAGCGAGGTCAGCTCCCGCAGGGTAGGAGCGTCCGCGGGCGCCACCTTCGTTGTGGGCCATTCAGGTCGGTTCTTGCCCATCGCGGATACCCTTGCCCGACGCAAGGGATCCTCATTCGAAGGGTTCAAGGCGCCTTGGACTTCTGGCTAATGTGAGAACAGCGCGATCAGGATGATGAGAGGAATCGGTACGCCAAGCAGGAAGAGGAGGATGGAACGCATGATTGTCTCCCGTTGGTTAGATGGAATTCAGAGGTCGCGTTGCCGGCCGCCGATTGTGGCCAAAAGGCTTGCCGCGAACGCGCCCATCAGCAGCGAAACGAAAAGCCAGAGTGATGCGTAGATACCGGCTTTTCTCGCCTTGTCGGCTGCAGCCTTTGCGGCGGCTTTGGCGTCCGCCATTCTTTGCTGAAGCTGCGAATAGGTGGTCGTGACACGGGTCTGCGCGGCGTCCGGCGAGGACCCTGTTCGCCTGGCAACCAGCCGCGCGGCATAGCGAGTGTCCGTGGACGACAACTGGCCGCCCGATGCCAGACTGTTCAGGAATATGCGTACGACTTCTTCCCGGTCTGCAGCCCTTCCTTCGGCGCTGACATTGGGGGTGGCCGCCGCAGCGTCTGGCTCGCGAAACAGGCCATCGACGAGATAGCCCATCGGCCATGTATCGACCGCGGCGGACGCATTCCCACGGTCCTTCATGGTGCCCAGTGCGCTACCCGCTGCACCGGCCGACGCCGCTTGCGCCGTGGTGTGAAAGAGCCCCGACGCGGCAGACGCGATCAGGATCGCCGTGACGAGCGTTGCCGCTGCCCAACTGAGAAAGCCGTGCGCGGTATCCCGGAAAAAGGTCTCGTCCGCATGGATCGTGACCCAGCGCTTTCTCAACCGACCGGCCAGGTAGCCACCAAGTCCGGAAGCCAGGATCTGCGTCACGCAAATCCAGACAACAGCCGCGATGCCGAATCGTGCGGCGCTTTCCCCCCGGGGTGCCCAGGGCGAGATTGCCGACAGGCCAAGCCCGGATCCGAGCATGAGGAGGATGAGGGAAAACGCCGCAGCAGCGACCGCGCCCGCGAGAATCGCCCCCCACGATACTGCGCTGCCAAGTGACGACGCCGAAGGGGGGTCTTCCAGGATAGCGTGGCGCCGCGTGTCTCCGAATTCTTCCATGTGGATCTCCTGTCTACGGGGAAGCGCCGGACGCTTCCGCCGCGGGCATGCTGCCCTCCGTCAGCGACGATGGAAGCACTACTTGTGCCTGGTTTGTCTGCGCAGGCTCTCTATGGTTTCTACAGCCGGCATTTGGGACTTTGCGCCCTCAGCACGGCTGGAATCATTGTGATGGTCAAGTAATTTCGAGAATCAGATGAGGTCTGGCGGGTAAATCTTGCACCTGCGCCCCCGCGCCTTGCTGCACATGCGCCTCAATCGCGCGCCCACAGGAACCGCTGCCAGATGGGCAGGCGGCAGATCCGGTGGCATCTGTTTCGATGCGCACGCTCCCGACAGATGCGGTTGCAAGGTCGGGCGGATACACTGGCGGACGTTGTCCACCCCGCCTGGTGGCCCGTCTGCCGCCAGGCTGTTCCTAACTCGATACCGAGCCCATGAAAGCCATCCTTTCCGCCCTGACCCTTGCCCTGCTGGCCCCCATTGCCGCCCACGCCGCCAACGAATGCGACAAGTACCGCACCAGCTACGACAAGACGTATTGCTTCGCCAAACTGTTCCTCGAATCCGACAAGGAACTGAATACGAGCTACAACGACCTGCGCGGCCTGGTCGGCGATAGCGTGAAGCAGCAGCTGAAGGATACCCAGCTGGAATGGATCAAGTACCGCAACGCTTCCTGCGAAGCGAGCGGCGCCATCGACGTCGATTGCAACTACCGCGTGAACCGCGACCGCGCCGAGTACCTGCGCGACCGCGTGCGCGAATGCAAGGCGGGCACGTGCCGCAACGACATGATCAGCAAGAAGTCCTGGAACTGATCCGATGACGCGGGCGATCTCTCGTGGCCGCCGCGCGATGGTGGCGGGGCTGGTGGCCGGTCTTTCTGCAGTCGCCTGCGCGTCGCAGTCGCCGGCCGGCCCGCGCCCGGTCCGCATCGTCATTGATCCCGGCCACACGCCGTCGCTGGGCGGCGCGCTGGGCGTACGCGGTGTCCATGAGGTGCAATACAACGACCGGCTGGCAGCGCGGCTGGTACAGGCGCTTTCGCTGGCGGGCTTCGATGTGGCCTTGACCCGTGGCCCGACCGAGAACGTGTCGCTGGAAGGGCGGGCGCAGTACGCGAAGGCGCGGCAGGCGGACCTGTTCCTGGCAATCCACCATGACTCGGCGCAGTTGCAGTACCTCGAAAAGGTCAAGGCGGGCGATCTCGACGCGTATCGGACTACGCGGCCCATCGCCGGTTATTCGATCTTCGTGTCGCAACGCAATCCACGCTTCGCGCAAAGCTATGCGTTTGCGCAGATGCTTGGCGAGGAAATGCGCAAGCTGGGGCGCGCGCCAACGCTGCATCATGCGGAGCCCATCGCCGGCGAATCGCGGGAACTGCTGGCGCCGGATCTCGGCATTTACCGCTTCGATGACCTGGTTGTGCTGCGGCAAACCGTGATGCCCGCGGTGCTGCTGGAGGCGGGCGTGATCGTGGATCCGGCTGACGAAGGCTATGTCAGTGATCCGGGAAACCAGGCTCGCATGGTCAATGCGGTGGTTGCCGCGGTGCGGCGGTATGTGGAAGCCGCGAGAGCCGACTACTCGAAGCGGTAGGGGGCGCCGACTGTCGCGGGGCGGGGAAACCCGCAATTGCCGGGCCAGGTCGCGCAGCCGACAATCGGCGGGCACACGAATCTTCCGGGATCCACTGGGGACTCACCGACCCTCATCCGTAGACCGCCCCGTAACGGCGCCACCAGCGCGCAGACCACCGTGACGTCCTCCGCCCCCTCGCGCAATCCCCGCCTTCATTTCGACCTCACCACCATCCAGCTGTTCATCGCCGTGGCCGACCAGGGCAGCATCACGCGCGGCGCGGAGCGCCTGCATCTGGCGGCAGCTGCCGCATCCCGCCGCATCCTCGAACTGGAATCCCAGCTCGGCGTCTCCCTGTTCGAACGCCTGCCGCACGGCATGGCCCTGACCGAAGCCGGCCGCGCGCTGCTGGCCCACGCCCGCGGCATCACCCACACCGTCCAGCGCATGCAGGACGATGCGTCGTCGTTCGTCGGCGGCGATCTCGGCGTGGTGAGGGTGGCGGCGCCGAAGTCGGCCGTGATCCAGTTCCTGCCGTTCGATATCCAGCGCTGCGCCGCCGCCTGCCCCGGTGTCCGCATCGACCTGCAGGAGATGAACAGCCAGGAGGTCCAGCAATGCCTGCGCCGTGGCACGGTGGATATCGGCATCTACGAAAGCAGCCTCGGCGTGATCGACATGCCGACCGAGCCGTACCGCTCCGACCGGCTCGTGCTGGTGGTGGCGCGCGGCCATGCGCTGGCGCGGCGCAAGCAAGTCACGACGGACGATGTGCTGGACTGCGACCTGATCGTGCTCGGCGAGAGTTCGGCGATCTCGATCGGGCTGGAGCGGCTGGCGGAGGAGGCCGGCCGCGTGCTGCGGATGCGCATGCGCGTAGGGGGCTTCGATAGCATCGCCGCGCTGGTCGCCCAGAACCTCGGCGGTGGCGTGATGCCGGAAGCGATCGCGGCCGAGGTGGCTGCCGGCAGCAGGTTCGTGCGGCAGCCCATCGCGGGGCCTTGGGCGGCGCGACAGTTCGTGCTGTGCCACCGGCCCGAAGGCGCGCTCTCGTCGGCCGCGCGGGGCGTGCTGGCGGTGCTTGCGCAAAACGCGAAACCTGAATCGTCCAAATAGCGATAGCCCGCGGCGGCCGCATTGCGCATCATGGGCTCCATAACTACCAGACACAGGACGGAGACACGCAATGCAGCGCAGGCAATTCATTCTCGCGGCTGCGGCCGGATTGGCGGTGCCCGGCCTTGCTCGGGCCGCGGTCGAGGTGCATGGTCCGGTGCGGATCGTGGTCGGCTTTGCACCGGGCGGCGGCACGGACGTGCTGGCGCGCGTGATCGGGCAGAAGCTCGGGGTCATGTGGAACACCAGTGTGCTGGTCGAGAACAAGCCGGGCGCCACCGGCGCGATTGCCGCCGCCTATGTGGCCAAGCAGCCGCCTGACGGCACCACGCTGCTGATGGCCCACGTCAACAGCCATGCCATTGCCCCGGCGCTGCTCGACGTCAAGTACGACCCGCGCACCGATTTCTCGCCGATTTCGATGGTCGGCGTCACGCCCAATATGCTGACCTGCCGTCCCGAGCAGAAGGTGCGCACGGTGGCGGACATCGTGGCGCTGTGCCGCAAGAACCCGGGCAAGATTTCATTCGGCTCCTCGGGCATCGGCTCGGCGCAGCATCTGGCGCTGGAGATGTTCCGGATGCAGGCGAAGCTCGATGTGGTGCACGTGCCGTACAAGGGCTCGGGACCGCTGGTGGCGGACCTGCACGGCGGCCAGATCGACTATGCCTTCGACACCATGACCGCTGCCACGCCGTTTATCCAGCAGGGCAAGGTGATCGCCATTGCGCAGACCCGCCTGAAGCGCGCGGCCAGCCACCCCAATGTGCCGACGCTGGCGGAGTCCGGCTTTCCCGGGCTGGATGCAGCCTCATGGTACGGCCTGGTGGGCCCGAAGGGCATGGCGCCGGCGCTGGTGCAGCGCATGAACGAGGACGTCAACCGCGCACTGGCCATGCCCGATGTGCTTGAACGCCTCAAGAGCTTTGGCGCCGAGGATTCCGGCGGAACCAGCCAGCAATTCGCCGCTTTCATCGCGTCCGAGTCCGCCAAGTGGGCCAGGGTCGTGAAGGACGCCGGCGTCAAGGCAGAGGCCTGATGGCCGCGCGGCGCCGCAACCTCGCACGCCGCTCCAACTATCTCTCCAGGAAGTACCCGATGACAGATTTCAGCGAACCCTGCGGCCAGGCATCCGCACGCCCATTGCCGCTGGCCGGCGTGCGCGTGCTCGACGTCAGCCAGGTCATGGCCGGGCCCTATGCCTGCATGCTGCTGGCCGACCTCGGCGCCGACGTGATCAAGATCGAACCGCCCGAGGGTGGCGACCAGACGCGCGGATCGATGGGGTTCAAGATGAAGGGCCCGGACAGCATGGGCTTCCTCAATATGAACCGCAACAAGCGCAGCGTCACGCTCGATCTCAAGACCGAGTCCGGCCGCGAGGTGCTGTATCGCCTGGCGCAGACGGCCGATATCCTGGTCGAGAACTATCGCCCGGGCGTGATGAAGCGCCTCGGCATCGACTACGAGACGCTCAGCCAGATCAATCCGAAGCTGGTCTACTGCAGTATCTCCGGCTTTGGCCAGAGCGGCCCGTGGGCCGGCCGGCCGGGCTTCGACCTGATGGCGCAGGCCATGTCGGGCGTGATGAGCGTGACCGGCTATCCGGGCGGCGCGCCGGTCAAGGCGGGCGTGCCGGTGGCCGACATCGGCTGCGCGCTGTTCGCGACCTACGGCATGCTGTCCGCGTATATCGGGGCCAAGGCAACGGGCAAGGGGCAGTATGTCGATGCGTCGCTGTTCGATTCCGCACTGGCGTTCTCGATCTGGGACACCTGCGAATACTGGGGCACCGGCCGCGAGCCCGAGCCGCTTGGCACGGCCAACCGCATGAGCGCGCCGTACCAGGCAATGAAGGCCGCCGACGGCTACTTCGTCATGGGCGCGACCAACCAGAAGCTTTGGCAGCTGCTGTGCAAGACCATCGACCGTCCGGATTTGCTCGCCGATGAACGCTTTGCCACCGTGGCGCTGCGGCTTAACAATCGCAAGGCACTGATCGCGGCGCTGGAAGAGAGCTTCGCCGCGCAGGGTAGCGACTACTGGATCGAGCATCTGCTTGAGGTCGGCATCCCGGCGGGGCCGATCCTGACCTATCCGCAGGCCTTCGACAGCGAGCACGGCCGGCACCGCCAGATGCGCATCGAGATCGATCATCCGATCGAGGGCAAGGTGCCGAATATCGGCTTCGCCGTGAAGATGGGCGGCACGCCGCAACAGGTACGGCGCCCGCCGCCGTTGCTGGGCCAGCATACGGCGGAAATCCTGGCCGAGCTTGGCATTTCGCGCGATCAACAGCAGTCGCTGGCGGCGGCCGGCGCGTTCGGCGCATGAGTACCGCACAGTCCGATGAAGGGCAGGTCACGCTCGCGACAAAAGGGCAGGTCGCGACGCTGACCTTCGACCGTCCCGCTGCACGCAACGCGATGACGTGGGCCATGTACGAGCAACTTGCCGCGCACTGCCGCACGCTGTCCGCCGAGGGCAACGCTGGCGCGCGCGTGGTGGTCATGCGCGGCGCGGGCGGCGAAGCCTTTGTCGCGGGCACGGATATCGCCCAGTTCCGGCAGTTCTCCGGCGGTGACGATGGGGTGGGCTACGAAGCGCGCATCGACGCGGGCATCGGGCTGGTGGAGCGATTGCCGATGCCCACCGTGGCAGTCATCGAAGGCTGGGCAGTCGGCGGCGGTCTTGCTATCGCGACCGCATGCGACTTCCGTATCGCTTCACCGAAAGCGCGCTTCGGCGTGCCGATTGCGAAGACGCTCGGCAATACGTTGTCCGCGCAAAATCTCGCCAAGCTGCGTGCGGCATGGGGGCTGCAGCCCGTGCGCCGCATGCTGCTGCTCGCGCAGATACTCGATGCCGATGCGGCGCTGGCGTGCGGCTTTCTGGAAGGCGTATATGCGCCTGAAGCGCTGGACGGCGCGGCCAGGGACCTGTGCGACCGGCTCGCAGCACTGGCGCCGGTCACGCAGCGGGTTGTGAAGGAATCATTGCGGCGCCAGACTGTGGAGGCGCTCGCGGATACCGATGACCTGGTGCGGGAGTGCTATGGCAGCGAAGACTTCCGCGAAGGGGTGGAAGCCTTCGTGGGCAAGCGGCCGCCGCAGTGGAAAGGCAAGTGAACGGTGGGCACGGCTGGTAACAGCCGTTGCATTGCTACTCCTTCACGACGAGGGCTTGCACAGCCCTGCGAGCCACCGGCGTGACCAGCAAAACGGCCGGAAACGCAACGAGCCATGCCGTCAGCCATGCGCTGGCCCACATGCCGGCAAAGTCCGGCACCAGGCCGACGGCGCGATACGTCGAGATGCCGGCAACGATCAGGGACATCAGCCCGGACAGCACCAGGCTGAATAGCGGCGGGCCGTATTTTCTTGGGATCATCGGAGTTCCTCCGTTCATTTGCGCGGCATGCGCCGCTTCAGCGCATGCGGTGCAGCGTCTCGGCGAAGTTCCTGCCGAACATTCTGGCGGTCTTTACATCGCCAGGAGCGAACGCATCCGGCGCGGCCGAGTGCGCGGACTGGGCCATCAGTCCCGACCACGATCCCAGCCGGTTGGCGGCTTCGTCATAGGGAACGCCGGCGTGCTGCTCGGGCAGGATAGGGTTGCCGACCCACAACATCCCGTGCTGCATGGAGAACACGAACATCGACATCAGCGTCGACTGCTTGTCGCCGGCAGGCAGCGACGACACGGTGAAGCCGGCGGCGAGCTTGCCCTTGAGCTGCTGCGTTCGCCACAGGCCCCCGGTGGCATCCATGAAGGTCTTGAAGGGACCGGAGACACCGCCGAGGTAGGTTGGCGTGCCGAGGATATAGGCGTCATACCCGAGCAGTTCCTCCGGAGCTTCGGTGAGGTCCCTGGCCGGGAGCAGCCGAGCCTCGGTATGGGCCACGCCTGCTGCGCCTTCCTGCACACAAGTGGCAATGTGTTTGGTGTGCCCGTTGGCGCTGTGATAGATGATGGCGAGTTTCTTCATGGATCGCTCCAGTTGGCGTTGTGCGGGCTTCGGCAGGCTTGCGCTCATTGCGCGAGACAGGCGACGGCGAGTGCGGCAAGGTACAGGCCGAAGCCAAAGATGGTGTGGTTGGCGAAGCTGCGCAGGCAGTTCCTGAGCGGCGTCGGCGTTCGCGATGCTGCAAAGCCCGATCCCATCGCCGGCTGCATCACGAACAGCGGCGCCGCGACGGTGGCCATGCCCACAAGCACTGCCGGCAGCACCGTAGGGCTTTGCGCCCAGTCCATCCCAAGAATCGCTATGAGCAATCCCGCGAACGCGATGCCGATCGCATAGTGCGTGAACCAGCCCAACGCGCGTTCGCCGAGAATTGGCCGCGCTTGCCCGATGGATGCATGCGCGAAAGTGCCGTGCAACAGGTGCCCGACCCACCGGCCAATGAATGCGAAATTGAGTGTCGGCACGCCTATGCGCTTGAGGAGCGTCAGCCAGACGTCCATGAAAGCGGTGGCGCCGATCCCGATGGCAATGATCGTTGCGATTTCTGGCAGGCGTGTCATGAGAGCCCCTTGCGGTTGACTTGCGGAAACGATGTGGCCACTATAGAAGTTGAAGTCAACTTCAAGTCAAGGGCCGTCTCATGGATATCTCCGAAGTCGCAAAGCTCACCGGTGTGCCGGCGTCGACACTGCGCTACTACGAGAAGAAGGGGCTCATCGTGTCGCTGGGGCCGCAAGGTGCGCGGCGCAGGTTTGCCGACGGCGTGGTGGATCAGCTGGCCTTGATTTCTCTTGGGCAGACGGCGGGGCTCTCGCTGGACGAGATCCGCTCCATGTTCTCGCCCGATGGCCAGCCGCACATCGACCGGCAGTTGCTGCGGGACAAGGCCGACGAGATCGACGCGCTGATCAGGCGGCTGCGGGCAATGAGCCACGGGCTGCGGCACGCGGCGGAGTGCCCGGCACCGAGCCATGCGGAGTGTCCGACGTTCCGCAAGCTGGTCAAGGCTGCGGGGTCGGGTGCGATCGAAAGAAGCCTGAAAAAGGCGGGGCCGAAGTAGCGGGGCACGTATCGCCTGGATGGCCTCACGTCGGCGCAATGCCCTGAAGAGGAACGAAAAGAGGCGATCTTCCGTTCCTCCTGCGGCGTTACCGCTTGCCCATCTGCGTCATGAAATAGCCGCCGTTGCCAGCACTGGCGACCATGGCGAGGTTTCGGCTGTACAGCGTGCTCGAAGTGACAACGCGACTTCCATCAGACGGCACGAAGCGGATTGCGGCATAGCCCAGGTGCGGGATGCCGACCGACATGTCGCAGCCGGTGCTGGCGGGCTGCGTCGGCACGGTCGCGGTCATGTTGAGACGGTAAAGGTTCTTCCTGGAACCGGCTTCGGCAAGTACCGCGGTCCCGGTCAGCGCACAGATCCGGGTGCCGTTCGTGTAGGTGCCGCTGACATTGCCTTGTTCGTCGACCGACATCTCGAAGCCGTCCCGCTTCCAGCTTCCCTGGATGCTCGCCTGATCCACCGCCAGCGCGTTTGCCGGGTCGTAGACGGCGCCGATCTTCGTCGGCGTGCCCGAGCCGTCCTTCAGATAGCTGCCGTCCAGCCTGCTGCCCAGCGTGATCGTGCCTGATCCGGTCACACTCTTTGGGACCAGGTACTCGAAGATGGTATCCGGCGAGAAAGTCCAGTCCGACCCTGAGAACTGGAAGCCTCCGCTTACTACGCCGATCAGTTCAGCCCTGGCAAAGCGTCCTGTACTGTCGACGAATGTCGCGATCCCGTACTCCGACCAGATACCCTCGCTGCCATTGCCGACCTTGGCCGTAGAGCCGGGCTGCGGATTGGAAAGGTCGGGCAAGGCTTCGCCTGTTCGCGGCGGAGTCGTCGAAGGATCGGGCGATGGCGCGGGTGAGGGGGATGGCGCCGGGGACGGAGAAGGCGAGGGCGCAGGCAAAGGTGCCGGGGTTGGCGCCGTGCCCCCGCTACCCCCGCTCCCCCCGCTATCGCCGCCGTCTCCGCCTCCGCACGCGCTCAGCAACGCGCACGCCGCAAGCGCGGCAATGGCGATCTGTGATGGAATGGCTCGCATCGAATTCTCCTGGTTGGGTGGTCTTGGTAAAGCCGACCGATCCTAGGGAGAGGGCTGCAAGCAAACTTGATTTCAGATCAACGGACTAGTGGTTTAGGAGAATTCCGATGGTTTAGGACGCGCCGGTATCGCTCGCGCACAACAGGCTTGCGATGGCGCGAGGGAAAGGGAATCAGTCCGTACCCGTGCCGCCTCCCGGCTCCAGCAGATGCCGCACCAGCAACTGCGCGGCCACGGGTAGTGCCTCCATGCTGCGCACGGCCAGCAGGAACTCGCGCATGGCCAGCGCATCGGCGATCGGCACGATGCAAAGCGGCATGGTCGCACGGTTACGTTCGGCGATCGCCTCCGGCAGGATGCCGATGCCAAGCCCGGCGCTGACCATCACGCACAAGGCGTCGAAGCTTGTCACGCGGATGCGCAGTTTCAGGGGGCAGTGCAGGTCCTGTGCGGCGCGCAACAGGGCGACATCGATGGCGCTGCCGGTGTGCATGCTGACCAGCTCATGCTTGAGCAGGTCGCGCAGCGTGACATGCGGTCGATCGCACAGGGCATGTCCTCCCGGCGTAATCACGACGAGGCGGTCCCGGCGGAAAGGAAAGGTCTCCAGTCCCGGCACGGGCAGGATCGGCACATAGATGCCGATATCTGCCGCATTCTCCGCAATGGCTTTTGGCACTTGCGAACTGGTCCTCTCTTCAAGCTCTAGCTGGACGGTAGGGTATTGCGAGGAGAACGATTGCAGCGGCTGCGCCAGGAACTGCAGGATCGCCGACAGGCTCGAGCAGATACGGACCACGCCCCGCACGCCGGCCGCAAAGCTCTGCATCTGCGCCCACACCTGATCGAGCTCATGCAATGCACTGCGCGCCAGCGTCAGTAGTGCATGGCCGGCGGGCGTCGCTTCCACGCCCTTGTTGGTGCGCACGAGCAACTGGGTCCGCAACTGGCTTTCCAGCTCGCTGAGGCGCTTGCTGACGGCAGCGGCCGAGATGTGTTCGCGCTCGGCCGCCGCGGCAATCGTTCCCTTTTCCACCACATGGATGAAGAGTTGCAGGGAAAGCGGGTCAAGTTGGCTCATGTCGTCCGCGGCACTCGTCCGTGGCGCCTGGTCTTGCCTTGAATTTTCGTTATGGCGGCATCGCCAATCATTGCTTTGCGCAGGCGCCTTCCCTTACCAGAATAGCAACCTGTCCGGACGGCGCTGTCTGGGCGACACGGCCCGAGGCGTGTCGATGCGCCGCCGCGGTTGCCGGTGCGCGAAAGCGGCCGACGCAGCGAGAAGATCGAGGCTCAGGCCGCACACCCCCAGTGGTGCAGGCCAGGATGCAGAATCGGAGACAAGATGCTCACTCACCACGAAGTTTCGGCGTTGATTCTTGTGCGGAACGCGCCATACCAAGCGACCAGCACGCTGGAACTCGAAGAGCTCGCGAGCAAGGGCATGATCCAGTGGGAAGAGCGCGGCATCAGGCGGCCGCGGCCGTGCCTCACGGCGCTGGGCGAGAAGTTCTACACCAACGTAGTCGAGCGGATGCGCGTGGCGGCATAAGGCACGCGCGACGGTTTGCAATTTCTCGTCACCCCTTCCCGTCGCGTACCGTGCATTTTTTGCACGCAGCAATGCCGTGTTGCCGCTACGACGTTGATGAACCAGCGGCGCCCGCTTGGCATGTTTTTCGCGTCACACTCCCATTCATCCCACCCCGGACTGCGCGTCCCCCTGCGCGCCATCCGTACAGGAGCCCGTGATGACGACAACAACACCCTTCCTCACAGACGTCAAGACCCTGCGCGAGCGAGCGCGCAAGCATATCGACGATGGCGCGGTGACGGCCGGCTATGCGGCGGATCGCGACACTGTGCTGAAGCTGCTCAATGACGCGCTGGCCACCGAGCTGGTCTGCGTGCTGCGCTATCGGCGCCACTACTTCATGGCCAAGGGTCCGAACTCGAAGAGTGTCGCCGATGAATTCCTCGCGCACTCGAATGAAGAGCAGGGCCATGCCGACCAGATTGCCGAGCGCATCGTGCAGCTCGGCGGCGAGCCCGATTTCGCGCCCAACGGGCTGACCAGCCGTTCCCACGCCGAGTATGTCGAAGGCAAGACGCTGACCGACATGATCCGCGAAGACCTGGTGGCCGAGCGCATTGCGATCGACAGCTATCGCGAGATCGTCAAGTTCCTCGGCGATCGCGATCCGACCTCGCGCCGCATGATGGAAGAGATCCTTGCCGTGGAGGAAGAGCACGCCGACGACATGGCGGACCTGCTGGCACGCCAGGGCGGGGAACAACGCTGATGCGGCCGCCGGGCGGCGGCCGGCTTCAGCTCACGCGCGGAGGCGCTGGCGACAGCGTCTCGGCCGGCTGGGGCTGCACGCCTTCGACCGGCGCCGCGGCAGGCTCGTCGACCCACAGCCAGAACAGGCGGTAGCCGACCGACAGCATCACCGGCCCGATGAACAGCCCGATGATGCCGCCGCTGATCATGCCGCCGAGCGCGCCGATCAGCACCACCGGCATCGGCACGTCGACGCCGCGCCCCAGCAGTAGCGGCTTGAGCACGTTGTCGGCAAGACCGGCCACGAACACATAGACGGCGAAGACGATCGTCGTGACGCTGGCGCCTTCCGTGACGAAGACGTAGACAATGACCGGTATCGTGATCAGCGTCGCGGGCAGCTGCATGATGCCCAGCAGCAGCACGGCCAGCGCCAGCAGGCCGGCGCCGGGAATGCCCTTCATGATGAACGCGACGCCGATCAGCAGCATCTGGATGAAGGCGATGCCCACCACGCCCTGCGCCACGGCGCGAATGGTCGCGGTGCACAGCTCCACGATGCGCAGGCCACGGTCCGGCCCGACAATGCGCGACGCAATCCGCTGCGCGCTGCGCGTGCCCATTTCGCCATACGCCATGATGATGCCGGCGATGATCAACGCAAACACGAAGACAAGCAGCCCCGTGCCGACGCCCGCGAGCTTGCCCAGCATCAGGACGCTGAACTCCTTCAGTTGGGGCGCGACTTTCATCAGCAGGCCACTCAGGTCGTTGGCGGCCTGTTGCCAGAATTCGTAAAGCTGCTGGCCTATCAGCGGCCACTGGGATACCGCGTCGGACGGCGGTGGGATGCGCAGGTTTCCGCCCTTGACGATCTCGATCGCGCGCTCCACGGACTCGAACACGGCGAGACCCAGCAGGTACGCCGGCACCAGGATGATCAGGATCGACAGCACGATGATCAGCGTGGCGATGTGCCCCTCGCTGAGACCCATGCGCCCGCGCAGCCGCACCTGCAGCGGATAGATCGTGACGGCCAGGATCAGCGCCCAGACCACCAGGTCGAAGAACGGGTGGAAGATCTCGAAGCAGAAGATCACCAGCGTGGCGATCAGCCCCGCGCGAATCAGGACGTCCAGCAACCCGCGGGACAGCGCCCGCTCGGAAATGGATGTTTGCAGCATCGCTTGTCTCCTGGCAGGGCGCGGCCGGACGCCAGTCCTATGACGGAACGCTGGCTGTGCGACGGCCGCGGAAGGTGCACGGCGCAGAACGCCGGAGTTCAGTCTAGGTCAGCCCGAGTGCCGGATCAAGCTCAAAGACCCGGTGGCGGGACGGCTATTTGTCCGACGCCGCGTCCACCAGCGCGTCCGGCTGCGGCGGCGGCAGCATCAGCGCCAGCGCGGGATTGAGCGCCAGCCAGGGCTGCCATGTCGCGCGCACCATGTCGGCCCACCACTGCATGACATCTTCGAAGGGCAGCGGCGGGGACTGCGCCAGCCAGTGCTCCATGGCGGCGAACGAGGGCGTAGCGCGGATCAGTACGGAAATGACATCGGTATTCTCTTCGGGCAGCCTGTGCCGCATGAGTTCGATATCCATCGTCGGAAGATGTGCGGTGATGCTGGCTTCGGGCATGGTCGGCAACTCCAGTTGGAAGAGAGGCATTGCCCCATTCTTGACGAGGAATGTGTCAACAGCAAGCGGGCGTCGTCAGGCCATTGCAAATCATCGCGCAGCGGTTATGCACGACATCGACAGCGCGTGGCCGAGGCCACTCAGTAAATTGACGGGCCAGGAGAACAGGAGCACCCTGTTGGTATCGTCCTACCATGCAGCGGAGGCCGCCATGCCCACCGACGAATTCAAACCGTTCAAGGCAAACCTGGCAATGCTGCTGCGCGACATGCCAGCGGGAACCACCGCGGACTTCTCCGACGTGGCCGTCGCCTATTGGAACGGCACCAGCGTGGCGGGCTTCTACTTGCGCGACGGCGGGCGGCTCGACGAGGAATTCGAGTTCGACGAAAACGCCTGGGAGAACTGGCGCGATGAACTCGGCGCGTGGCTGGCCGCGCCACATTTCAGCGAACGCGCCGAACTCAAGGCCCGTCTGGCGCGGCCCGAGGCGCGCGCCACCGGCACGCGCCTGGCGACAGTCGCGTGGCTTACGCCGGCGTCGCCGCGCTGAACGTCTTGTTGGCGATACCCCATACGCCATCGATCTCCAGCAGCGTGAAATAGTCGGTGAAGGTCACGCCCGGATACTGCAGCACCACCTTGGCCGTGCCGGCGTTGCCGGTTACATCGAACTGCGTGATGAAGCGCTTGCGCTGCGCCTCGTCCGCGGCGGGCTCGCCCTGGAATCTGGCGGCGATAAACTCCTCGACGCTCAGGCTGTAATACACACCGTCACGGAACGACTGGATGCGCGCATCGGCGTGGAACGCCTTGCGGATGTACTCGCCCTTGCCGGTCGCATGGCCTTTCAGGTAGTTCTCAACTGGCTCCAGTGCGGCAACGTGCTGGGTGGTCGGGCTGGTTTGGTGCGATGTCATGGTCTCTTCCTGTCCGGGCATGGTTCAAGAAGAGATATTGTATTCCATAATTGTATGCAATATGGGTGGCGATCAGATAATCCCCGCCTGGTGCAACGCGTCCAGTTCTTCCGAGCCAAGACCCAGCTCGCCGTAGATTGACGCGTTGTGTTCCCCCACGGACGGACCGGTGCGGGGCGCGGGCGGGACGTGTCCGGAGAACCTCGGCACGACGCACGGGGCGGGGAGCGAGCCGAAATCCGGGTCGGGCAACCGCGTTACCACGTTCCTGGCGCGCAAGTGTGGATCCGCCAGGATGTCTGCCATGCCGAAAACCTTGCTGAACGGCACGCCGTGCCGCTCCAGCGCCACGCTGGCCGCGGCATGGTCGTGTTGCGCGAACCATCCGGCGACGATGGCATCGAGCCTGTCGATGTTGCGCACCCTTTCGACGTTGCCGGCGTAGTCGGCGCTGGTGGCCAGTTCTGGCTGATCCATGGCTTGCGCCAGGCGCGCGAAGGTGGCGTCGGAAGACGCCACCACCGTGACCCACACATCGTCCGCGGTGCGATACATATTCGATGGCGCGGCATAGGTCGTGCGATTGCCCGCGCGCTGCCGGGCCTGGCCCAGCTGTTCGTATTCGACCGCGAGCGGGTCGAGCAGGCGGAACACGGCCTCGGTGGCGGCCAGGTCGATCTCGCGCGCCGCGGTGTCGCGTCCGCTGCGCTGCTCGGCCACGGCGGTGGCGATGGAGAAGGCGCCGAACAGGCCGGCGATCATGTCGCCAACCGGATAGTTCATGTGCAGCGGGCCGCTTTCCGGCGTGCCGGCCAGATTGGTAAAGCCGCTCATGGCTTCGAAGATGCGCGCAAAACCGGGTCGCGTGGCGGCGGGGCCGGTCTGCCCGAAGCCGGTCAGCCGCAGCACGGTCAGCCGCGGATTCGCCGCGCGCAGCGTACCGATGTCCAGGCCCCACCGGTCCAGCGTACCGGTGCGGAAGTTCTCGACCAGCACATCGAACTGCGGCAGCAGGCGCAGGAAGATATCGCGGCCGCGGGCCGTGCGCACATCAAGCGAAATGCCGCGCTTGCCGCGATTGGTGACCTTCCAGTAGAGCGGGCTGCCGTCCTTGACCGGCGCCAGCGTGCGCAGCGGATCGCTGCCGTCGGGCAGTTCCAGCTTGACCACTTCGGCCCCCATGTCGGCGCACAAGGTCGCGGCAAACGGGCCAGCCACCACCGTGGCCATGTCGAGGATGCGCACACCGGCCAGCGGGCCTTGCGTCGAAGCGGAACAGTCTGCGGAAGAGGGGGTGGAACGGGGCGTTGATGCTGCCGGAGATGCCTGCATGGGAATGACCTGTGGTTGGGCTTCCAGGCAAGGTGGCAGCCCGCGCCGCTGTGCGCAAGCACGGTTCCGCACAGCGAAACCGTCGTGATACAACGTTGACTTCCCCCCTTGCGGACACGAGCATGGAAAGCACGCAACGCCAACCGGAAATGGAACGTCACCCGCTGCCAGGCCTCGCGAGTTCCGATGAACTCTCCGTGGATCGCCAGTTCGCCACCAACCTGGCGCGCGGCCTGGATGTGCTCAGGGCGTTCTCGCCGGACCGTCCCGTGCTGGGCAACCAGGACATCGTGGAACGGACCGGCCTGCCCAAGGCGACGGTGTCCCGGCTGACGTACACGCTGTGCATGCTTGGGTTCCTGAGCCGCGTGGCGTCGAACCAGAAGTACCGGCTGGGCGCGGGCGTGCTGGCGCTGGCGTACCCGATGCTGGCGGGGCTGGCCATCCGGCAGGTGGCCAGGCCGCACATGGAAGCGCTGGCGCGCGAGACCGGCTGCACCGTCAACCTCGGCATGCGCGAGCGCTTGTCGGTGGTGTACGTGGATAGCTGCCGGCTGGACCCGGCCAACTTCTACCAGCCCGACATCGGCAGCACGCGCCCGCTGCTGAGCAGTTCGATCGGCCGCGCGTTGCTGCTGGCTTGCGAGCGCGAAGAGCGCACCGCCGTGCTGAACCGGCTGCGGGTCGAAGACCCGGAGCGCTTCGCCGCGGAGAAGCCGATGTGGGTTGCCGAGCAGAAGCATTTCGCGGAACACGGCTTCTGCGTGAGCCGCGGCGAATGGCGGCGCGAGATCCATGCGATTGCCGCCCCGATCCGGCAGTCGCTCCAGCAGGACGCGTTCGCGCTGAACTGCACGGTGTCGGCCATGCGCGATGCCGGCGACCTGCTGGTTCGCGAGGTGGCGCCAAAGCTGACCGAGGCCATTCGGCAGATCGAACTGGCCTGCGCACGATAGCAGTCGCGGAACCACGTCCCCCGGGGCGCCGCGACGGCAACCTGACCTGTCGTTCACGAAGACGGCGGGCACCCGACAAGGAGACGTGATGCACAGCAGCAAGGCTTGGAGCCGGCACCGTTTTGCCGGCGCAATCGCACGCATGGCGGCGGGTTTGTGCCTGGGCGCCGCCGGAATGGCCGCCGCGCAGGAGCCGGCCGCCGCACGCTTTCCGGAGCACGCGGTCCGCATCATCGTGCCGTTCTCAGCCGGCGGCGTGGTGGATTCGGTGTCCCGCATCGTCGCCGGACGCGTGGCGCAGATCCTGCAGCAGCCGGTCATCGTCGAGAACAAGACCGGCGCGGGCGGCGCCATCGGCACCGACTTCGTCGCCAAGTCCGCGCCGGACGGCTACACGCTGCTCGCCGTCAGTCCGAGCCACGTGGTGGGGCCGCTGCTGAACAGCGCCATCACGTGGAATGCGGAACGGGATTTCCGTTCCATCGCCGGCTTAGGGTTCATCCCCAACGTGATCGTGGTGCCGGCCGCGTCGCCGGCGAAGAGCCTTGACGCCTTGCTGAGTGCCGCGCGCAACCAGCCTGGCGCGGTCACTTATGCGAGCGCGGGTGTTGGTACCTCGAACCATCTTTCCGGCGAACTGCTGGCGCAGATGACCCACGTCAGCCTGACGCACGTGCCCTACAAGGGGCAGCCCGAAGCGCTGTCGGACCTGCTCGGCGCGCGTGTGTCGATGATGGCGCTGACCATCGCCATTGCCGGGCAGCAGGTGCAAAGCGGCAAGCTGCGGGCGCTCGCCGTCACGTCGGCGCGCCGTTCGCCGGCGCTGCCGGACGTCCCCACGGTCGCGGAGGCGGCCCACATTCCCGGCTACGAGGTCGGCGCATGGTTCGGGCTGGTGGCGCCGCGCAAGACCCCGGATGCCGTGGTGAAGAAGCTTGCCGATGCCGTCGCGCAGGCCGTCGCCAATCCGGACATCGCACGGCGCCTGGCAGGCCTGGGCATGGACGTCGCGCCGCAATCGGCACCGGCTTTCGAGCGCTACATCGCAAGCGAATCCCGCAAGTGGACCGGAGTGCTGAAAACGGCCGGCATTGCCTCGCAGTAAGCACGCTGTCCCCAATCTTCCGACCCGTCCTGTTACCACCATGATCCAGAATCCCGCCCGCCTGCAGGCACTGCTTGCCACCCTGCGCCAGTTTGTCCTTGAAACCTGCATTCCACAGGAAGCACAGATCGATCACGACGACTGCATTCCCGAACCGCTGGTCGACGCCATGCGCCAGCTCGGCCTGTTCGGGCACAGCATCCCCGAAGCCTATGGCGGCGCGGGGCTGACATCGGAAGAACTTACGCTGGTCAACATCGAGGTGTCGCAGGCCGCCACGGTGTTCCGCGCCCGCTTCGGCGGCAACACCGGCATTGCCTCGGAGTCGCTCGTCGTCGATGGCACGGCCGCGCAGAAGGCGCGCTACCTGCCGCGCCTGGCCTCCGGCGAGATCACGGGGTGCTTTGCGCTGACCGAGCCCGAGGCCGGCTCGGACGCCACGTCGCTGCGCACTAGCGCGACGCGCGATGGCGACCACTATGTGCTCAACGGGACCAAATGCTTCATCACCAATGCACCGCTGGCGGACCTGTTCACGGTTTTTGCGCGAAGCGAGCCGGATACGCCTGGCGCGCACGGCATCAGCGCATTCCTCGTCGAGCGCGGCACCCCGGGCCTCGACACCAGCGAGCCCGAGCGCAAGATGGGGCAGCACGGCTCGCCCGTCGGTGACGTCATCCTCAGGGATTGCAGGGTCCCCGCCAGCGCCATTGTCGGCGGCGAGCCGGGGCGCGGCTTCACCACGGCCATGAAGGCGCTCAACAAGCAACGCATCAACCTGGCCGGCCTGTGCATCGGCCCGGCGATCCGGCTGGTCGACGAGATGGTGCGCTATGCCCGCGAGCGCGAACAGTTCGGGCGCCCGATCTCGGAGTACCAGCTGGTGCAGCAGATGATTGCCGACAGCAACACCGAACTGCACGCCGCGCGTGCGCTGGTGCTCGAAACCGCGCGCCGTCGCGACGCCGGCGAGGACGTGACCATGGAAGCATCGATGTGCAAGATGTTTGCTTCCGAAATGACCGGGCGCGTGGCGGACCGGGCAGTCCAGGTATTCGGCGGCAGCGGCTACATGGCGCGCACGGTTGCCGAGCGCTTTTACCGCGACGTGCGCGTGTTCCGGCTTTACGAAGGCACCACCCAGATCCACCAGCTCAATATCGCCAAGCGCACCATGACCGCGCGCGCCGGCGCGCTGGGCGCCACCACCAACTGAAACTGGCAAGGCCAATGCAGGCTTCGGGGCGCGGGCACTGTCTGTCGCGCCCTTTCCACTTTGTCCTGTCGACGTCCCGTTGATGGGGCAAATGCTCTGGTCCCATAACTGGCGTTTGTGTGCAGATCGGAGCATAGCAAGCGACGTGCATGCGCAGGCACGCAAGAATTCGGGCCGCCTCGCCGAATTGCTGCACACAGCGTTGAATTCGGTGGCGCGTCGGGCCTTTCAGAGACTTGCGTGCGCGTCGATGCGAAATATCTAAAATCACGTGCCAAGAAAACTGAATTCCGTTTCGCTTTTCCTTCTGCAACGATAGCTTCGCGGTGCGCATTACGCACCACTTGTGCTTTGCGGAGGAAGAGCCATGGGCAAGAAGCGCGGGATTTCCGCTGCAACAGCGGTCGCCGCCGCGCCGCGCCGCTGGCGTGGGGCCATGGTCGCGATGCTCGTGTGCGCCGGTGTCGGGGCGGGCTTTGGTGCGACCTGGTGGACGATGCATGGCCGCCACGGCGGCCAGTCGCAGGACATCGTGGTCGGTGATGGCGTGCGCGGCCCGGCCGGCATGGTCCACATCCCCGGCGGCGAATTCCTCATGGGCAGCGACAGCAAGATGGCGCAGGCCAACGAGAAGCCTGCGCACCAGGTGCGCATCCACGGTTTCTGGATGGACCAGCGCCACGTCACCAACGCCGAGTTCCGCAAGTTCGTCGAGGCCACCGGCTACGTCACCACCGCGGAAAAGGCGCCCGACTGGGAAACCCTGAAAGTCCAGCTGCCGCCCGGCACGCCGCGCCCGCCCGACAGTGCGATGGTCGCGGGCGGCATGGTGTTCGTGGGCACCGCGCGCCCCGTGCCGCTGCAGGACTATTCGCGCTGGTGGCGCTACGTGCCCGGTGCCGATTGGCGCCATCCGGGCGGGCCGGGCACGTCGATCGAGGGCAAGGACAACCACCCGGTCGTCCAGGTCTCGTATGAAGACGCGCAGGCCTATGCCAAGTGGGCCGGCAAGCGCCTGCCCACGGAGGCCGAGTGGGAGTTCGCCGCGCGTGGCGGCCTGGAGCAGGCCACCTACGCCTGGGGCGAGAAATTCGCGCCGGACGGCAAGCAGATGGCCAATGTCTGGCAAGGCCAGCAGGGCCAGCCGTTTCCGGTGGTCAGCGCGAAGGCGGGCGGCGCGCTCGGTACCAGCCCGGTCGGCACGTTCCCGGCCAACGGCTACGGCCTCTATGACATGACCGGCAACGCGTGGCAGTGGGTCGCGGACTGGTACCGCGCGGACCAGTTCCGGCGCGAGGCCGCGCTGGGCAAGCTGATCGCCGACCCGGCGGGCCCCGTGGCGTCGTGGGATCCGAGCGAGCCCGGCGTGCCCGTCACCGCGCCCAAGCGCGTCACGCGCGGCGGCTCCTTCCTCTGCAACGAAGACTATTGCCTGAGCTACCGGCCCAGCGCCCGGCGCGGCACCGACCCGTACAACAGCATGTCGCATCTCGGCTTCCGGCTGGTGATGGACGACAGCCGCTGGGCCGAACAGCGCAAGCAGCAGCCGCTGGCCATGGCGCGATAGCCGCGCCGTCCGCCTGCGCCCTTTCCCGATGACCGGAGCACGCTGATGGAACCCTCCACCTTCAAGCCGCCCGCGCGCAATGCGTTGCGTCCCGCGCTGGCCGCGCTGTGCCTGGCGGCGCTGGCGTTCACGGGGGCCGGCGTGGGCGGATGCGCGGCACCGGCCGAGGGCGGTGCCGCGGCGGGCACGCAGCCGGCGCAGGCGCCCGAGGTCGCCGCGCAAGCGCTGCCTTCCTGGCGCGATGGCGCGGCCAGGCAGGCGCTGATCAAGTTCGTGGCCGATACCACGCGTCCGGGCTCGCCCACCTTCGTGGCGCCCGACGATCGCGTCGCCGTGTTCGACAACGACGGCACGTTGTGGAGCGAGCAGCCGCTTTATTTCCAGTTCTTCTTCCTGCTCGACCAGGTCAGGGCCGCCGCGCCGCAGCATCCGGAATGGAAGAACAATCCCGCCTTCAAGGCGCTGATGGCCAACGACATGCAGGCCCTGATGCGCAACGAGAAGGCGCTGCTGTCGCTGATCGCCGTGGCCAACAGCGGCATGACGGTGGGGGAATACGACCGCACCATCCGTGCATGGCTGGCGCAAGCAAAGTATCCCAAGCTGCAGCGCCCGTTCACGGAGCTGGTCTACCAGCCGCAGCTGGAACTGCTGTCCTACCTGCGCGCGAATGGCTTCAAGACCTACATCGTCTCTGGCGGCACCATCGAATTCATGCGGCCGTGGGTGCAGAAGATCTACGGCATTCCGCCCGAGCAGGTGATCGGTTCCTCGCAGGCGGTCAAGTACATGGTGCGCGACGGCAAGCCGGTGCTGGTGCGTGACGCCAAGCTCGAATTCATCGATGACGGACCGGGCAAGCCGGTTGGCATCTACCGCCATATCGGCCGTCGTCCGATCCTTGCCGTGGGCAACTCCGACGGCGACATGCAGATGCTGGAGTACACCACCGGCGGGGATGGACCGCGCATGGCCGTGCTGGTCCACCACGACGACGCCGAACGCGAGTTCGCCTACGACCGGCAGTCCAAGGTCGGCAAGCTCGACAAGGCGCTCGACGCGGCCCAGGCCAGAGGTTGGACGGTGATCAGCATGAAGCAGGACTGGCTGCAGGTCTATCCGGCCGGCAAGCCATGAGCACGATGAGCGCAGCAAACCGACCGTAATGGGTCAATGAACGGAGGCGGGACATGCACCGAGTTGAAGAAGGCAAAGCAAAAGGAGGGGGCACCAGGCTGGTGATGCTGGCCATGGCCGCCGCCGTCTTTACCGTCGCGGGCTGCGGCAAGAAAGAGACGCCGCCCAAGGAGCAGCAGCCAGCGGCACAGGCGTCAGCTGCGGTGCCGGAAACCGCGGCCGCGCCAGTGCCGGCGAAGGAGAACCCGCCAGTTGCCGCCAGTGCGCCAGTCGACGTGGCTTCGGCACCCGCGGTGGCCGCCACCGCGCCGTCCGGCAAGAAGCCGAACATCCTGGTCATCTTTGGCGATGACATCGGGCAGACCAACATCAGCGCCTACAGCCATGGCGTGGTGGGCTATCGCACGCCGAACATCGACCGCATCGCCAACGAAGGCATGATGCTCACCGACTACTACGGCGAGAACAGCTGCACGGCGGGACGATCCACCTTCATCACGGGTGAAGTCGGCCTGCGCACGGGCCTGCTGAAGGTCGGCATTCCGGGCGCACCGGTCGGGCTGCAAGCGCAGAACGTGACCATGGCCCAGGCGCTCAAGCCGCTCGGCTATGCGACCGGCCAGTTCGGCAAGAACCACCTGGGCGACCGCAACGAATACCTGCCGACCGCGCATGGCTTCGACGAATTCTTTGGCAACCTCTATCACCTGAATGCGGAAGAGGAGCCCGAGCGCCCGTACTACCCGAAGAACGATGCAGCCTGGGTCAAGGCGAATGCGCCGCGCGGCGTGCTCCATTCCTTTGCTGACGGCAAGGTGGAAGATACCGGCCCCCTGAACCGCAAGCGCATGGAAACCATCGACGACGAAACCACGGCGGCGGCGATCGGCTTCATGGAGAAGCAGGTCAAGGCCGACAAGCCGTTCTTCGTGTGGATGAACACGACGCGCATGCACGCCTTTACGCATATCCGACCTTCCATGCAGGGACAGAGCGGCATGCCGGGCAATGAGTACGCGGACGGCATGCTGGAGCACGACGGAGATGTCGGCAAGCTGCTCAAGTCGCTCGACGACCTGAAGGTTACCGACAATACCATCGTCATCTACACCACCGACAACGGCCCCAACCAGTGGTCATGGCCCGATGCGGCAACCACGCCGTTCCGCAGCGAGAAGGACACCAACTGGGAAGGTGCATTCCGTGTGCCGGCACTGGTGCGCTGGCCTGGCCGGATCAAGCCTGGCACGGTGTCCACGACCATGATGTCGGGCCTCGACTGGTTCCCTACGCTGCTCGCCGCGGCCGGCGATGCCGACATCAAGGACCGCCTGCTCAAGGGCACCAGCATTGGCGGAAAGTCGTTCAAGGTGCATCTGGACGGCTATAACTTCCTGCCATACCTGACCGGACAGACCAACACCGGGCCTCGCCAGGACTTTTTCTACTTCAACGACGACGGCGTGCTGGTGGCGATGCGGCACAACGATTGGAAGTTCGTCTTCTGCGAGCAGAGGCATCCGGGCGGCTTCGAGGTGTGGACCAACCCGTTCACCTGCCTGCGCGTGCCGAAGGCGTTCAACCTGCGCATGGATCCGTATGAGCGGGCCGATGTCGTCTCGGACCAGTACTATGACTGGACCGCGAAGAATGCCTACATGATCAGCTATGCGTCGTCGCGGGTGGCACCGTTCCTCCAGACGTTCAAGGACTATCCGCCCAGCCAGCGCGGCGCGAGCTTCACTATCGACCAGATGACCGAGGCGGTGATGAAGTCGATCGACAAGGGGTCTGCGGGGGCCGGGAAGTAATTCCAGCGGCAATGGTTGGCCGGGCCATCCCGGCCAACCTCATCACCAGGATCGCACCATGAAAGAAGCGCATGCCGGCGCCAACGCCGGCAAGCAGCAAGCGCGGCACAGATCTGGCAAACCGCGGCGCGAACAAGGCGCCGCCGTGCAGGCAGGGCAGGGTCAACTGGCGCACGACGGCGCCGTGCTGGCACCTGACCTGTTGCTTTTCGCGTCCGGCGCGGCCGGACTGATCTACCAGGTTCTCTGGATCAAGCAGCTCGCGCTGGTGGTTGGCGTCGATGTACATGCCGTCACCACGGCCGTGAGCGCATTCTTTGCCGGCCTCGCGGTGGGCGGCTGGCTGCTGGGACGCGTGGCGGACCGCCATGCGCAGCCGCTGCGGCTGTACGCGTGGCTCGAGATCGCCGTGCTGGTGCTGGCCATCGGCGCCACGCTGGCGCTCGCACGCGCCGCCGCACCGTTCGCATGGCTGGAGAGCCGCGCCGGGCTGCTGGCGTGGGCGTTGCCGTTCGTGCTGGTGATCCTGCCGGCGGCGGCCATGGGCGGCACGCTGCCGGTGCTGATGCGCGTGCTGGCGTCGCGCGCGGGGCAGGTCGGCACGCATGGCGGACGCTTGTATGCCGCCAACACCGCCGGCGCGATTGCGGGCACCCTGCTGGCGGGCTTCGTACTGATTCCGTGGCTCGGCATTACGGGCAGCGCGCTGGCCGCGGCCACGCTCAACGGGCTTGCCGCGGCTGCCGCGCTGCTGATGGCATCGCGCCCGGTGCCGGCGGACGAGTCTGCCGCCACTGCCGTTACGCCAGCCGCTGCGCAGCCGGGGCGCGACGCCGGCGCTGGCCGGCTGGCACTCGTGCTCTATGCGGCTGCGGGCGGCATCGCGCTGGGTTACGAGGTGGTGTGGTCGCAAGCCATCGTGCAGTTCATCAGCACGCGCACCTTTGCTTTTACGATCGTGCTCGCGACTTACCTTGCGGGCCTGGCGATGGGCAGTGCACTGGCTGCAAAACGCGCCGACCGCGCGCGCGACCCGTGGGGCGCGTTCGCCATGCTGATCGCTGCGGCAGGGCTGGTTGCGTTGCTGGAGATCGTCGTGCTCGGCGAATGGCTGCTGCAGGCGCAGGCGGCGGTATCGGCCTGGGCGCAGGCGGCAACCTCGAACGGCCTGGCAGCCGCCTGCGCGAGTTTCGCGGTGGCGGCGCTGTGCGTGGTGTTCGTGCCGACGCTGCTGCTGGGCGCGGCGTTCCCGTTCGTGCTGCGCGTGGGCGTGGACAATCACCGGCTCGGTGCCGGCGTGGGCGCGGTGGTGGCGCTCAATACGCTTGGCGGTATCGCCGGCACGGCCGTGGCGGGGTTTGTGCTCGTGCCGCACATCGGGCTCGTGCATACGTTGTCGTTGCTGGCGGTGGGCGCAGGCATTGTCGGCGTCATTGCCGCGGCGCTCGGCTCGGGCGTGACGAAACTGGCGCGCTGGGCGGTGCCGATGGTGGCGCTGCTTGCGGTGATCGCCGCGGCGCTTGCGCCCCCGGATCGTCTTGCCACGCTGCTGGCGCGCGCGCGCGGCGGCGAGATGGTGTTCTACGAGGAAGGCCGCGGTGCCACCGTGGCGGTGGTGAAACAGTCATCGGCGACCCACAGCTTCAACCGGCTCTATATCCAGGGCGTGTCCAATTCCGGCGACACCATGACGTCGCTGCGCTACATGCGCTTGCAGGCGCTGCTGCCGCTGATCGTGCACGGCGGCACGCCGCGCTCGGCACTGGTGATTGGCCTTGGCACGGGCATCACCGCTGGCGCCACGCTGCCGTTTGCAGGCCTGGAACACCGCGTGGTGGCAGAGCTGCTGCCGCGAGTGCTGCGTGCCGTGCCGCAGTTCCAGGGCAACTTCGGCGTGGCCAGCGACAAGCGCGTCGATATACGGCTTCGGGACGGCCGGCGCGAGCTGCTTCAGAGCGAGCAGCGATACGACCTGATCACGCTGGAGCCGCCGCCGCCTTCGGCCGCGGGCGTGGTGAATCTGTACTCGACCGATTTCTATCGCCTCGCCGCGGCCCGGCTGCAAGCGGGCGGACTGGTGGCGCAATGGCTGCCGCTGCCTACGCAGAACGATGAAGACACGCGTTCGCTGGTGCGCAGTTTCCTCGACGTGTTCCCGCACGCGACGCTGTGGACCACGGAGCTGCACGAGATGATGCTGGTGGGCTCGATGTCGCCGGTCACGCTCGATGCCGCGCGCATCCGCGAGCGCTTTGCGCAGCCGGAAGTCGCGGCAGCACTGCACGCGGTGGGCGTGGCATCACCGGCTGCGCTGCTGGCAACGTGGGTCACGGACCGCGCGGGACTGGAGCGCTATGCCAGTGACGCGCCCGCCGTGACCGACGACCATCCCCGCATCGAATACGCGACGTGGGTGCGGCGCGCCGAGTTCCCGCAAGTCCTGCAGCGCCTGCTGACGCTGCAGACCGAGCCGCCGTTGATCGGAGCGGATGCGGCCCTGATGGCCGATATCGGGCTCGAACGTGAAACGCTGCACACCTTCTACACGGCCGGTCTGGATGCTTACTACGGCGACCGCGATGCCTGGGCGCTGCATATGCAACAGGTCATGCGCACCGATCCCGACAACCCTTACTACGTCTGGTTCGGGGGCGGCCGCCGGGCGCCCGGCTCCGCACCATCGAGGAATGTCCCATGAGCACCCGTGACGACGTGCTGGCATTGCAGCAGCGAATGGGCGAATCCATCGTCGGCCAGCAGCACATGATCGAGCGGCTGTTGCTCGGTCTGCTGGCCGATGGCCACTTGCTGGTGGAAGGACTGCCGGGCCTGGCCAAGACGCGCGCGATCAAGGTGCTGGCGCGCAACCTCGAGGCGAAGCTGTCGCGCATCCAGTTCACGCCCGACCTGCTGCCGGCCGATATCACGGGCTCCGAGGTCTACTACACCGAGGGCGGAAAGGGCGAATTCCGCTTCCAGGCAGGCCCGATCTTCGCCAACCTGATCCTTGCCGACGAGGTCAACCGCTCGCCGGCCAAGGTGCAGGCCGCGCTGCTCGAAGCGATGGAAGAGCGCCAGGTCACTGTCGGCGGCACGACCCATAAGCTCGATCCGCTGTTCCTGGTCATGGCCACGCAAAACCCGATCGAACAGGAAGGCACCTATCCGCTGCCCGAAGCGCAGATGGACCGCTTCCTGATGCATGTGAACGTGACCTATCCCGACGCCGATGCCGAAGCGCAGATCGTGGCGCTGGCGCGTGCCGAAGAGTCGGGCGCCGAGGCCGGCGCACAGGCCGCTGCCATACAGCGGCTCGCGCCGGAGGTGGTCTTCGCCGCGCGTGCCGAGATCCACCGCATTCACGTGAGCGAAGCGGTCTCGCGCTACATGGTCGCGCTGGTGCAGGCGACGCGCGAGCCCAAGACCGTCGATGACGAGCTGGATCGATGGATCCAGGTCGGCGTGAGCCCGCGCGGCTCCATCGGCCTCGACAAGGTGGCGCGCGCGCACGCCTGGCTGCACGGGCATGACTTTGTCTCGCCCGAGAATGTGCAGGCCGTGGTGCACGAAGTGTTCCGCCACCGCCTGATCCTGTCGTACGAGGCGCACGCCGCCGGTGTCAGCGCCGATGCCGTGATCGACCGCCTGGTGCAGCAGGTCGCCGTGGCCTGACGCGGCGGCCGGCGCCATGCGTTCCCATCTTGCCTCGCTTGGCCGTTCGCCGCTGCCTGCCGGCAAAGGGCCCGCCTCGCGCGTGCAGCCGGGCGTCAGCGTGGACGCCGCGGCGCTGGCGGCGCTTGAACTCGCCGCGCGCGATTTCCATTTCCTGCCGCGCCAGCCGGTGCACAGCGTGCTGGCGGGCCGGCATGCGTCCCGCGTACGCGGGCGCGGGCTGACTTTCGAGGAAGTGCGCGGCTACCTGCCCGGCGACGATATCCGCAGCATGGACTGGCGCGTCACGGCGCGCACCGGCAAGCCGCATGTCCGCGTGTACAGCGAGGAGAAAGACCGTCCGGTGCTGCTGCTGGTGGACCAGCGCATCAACATGTTCTTCGGCAGCCGCCGCGCGATGAAGTCCGTGGCCGCGGCCGAGACCGCGGCGCTGGCCGCGTGGCGCGTGCTGTCGGAAGGCGACCGTGTCGGCGGGCTGGTGTTCGGCGACAGCGCATGCACCGAGCTTGCGCCGCGCCGCAGCCGCCAGGCCGTGGAGCACCTGCTTGGCGAGATCGCGCGCCAGAACCAGTCTCTGCGCGCCGATGCGCCCGCGCGGCGTGGCGCGGGTCAGCTCAATGCCGCGCTGGAGCGGGCCTCGCGGCTCGCACGGCATGACCACCTCGTCATTGTCATCAGCGACTTCGACGGGCACGATGCGGCCACGCGCGACCTGATGCTGTCGATGTGCGCGCGCAACGACCTGCTCACGATGCTGGTCTACGACCCGTTCCTGCTCGAACTGCCTGACTCCGGCCAGCTTGTCGTCAGCGACGGCGAGCTCCAGGTCGAGCTGGGCTTTGGCCACGCTGCGACGCGCAAGGGCATCGCCGAGTTCGTCGATGCGCAGAGCCGCGATCTGCTGGCCTGGCATCGCGCCATTGGCGTGCCACTGCTGCCGCTGTCAGCCGCGGAGGAAACGCCGCGGCAGTTGCGTCGCCTGCTCGGGCAAGCGCTGCCGCAAGGCCATGGCACGCTGCGCGCACGGCAGGGAGCGCGGCCATGAGCGACCTGGTACACAGCACGGCCGCACCCGACAGCGCGACGATTGCCGGCGATCTCCTGCATCTGGCCGAAGTGGTCGTGCCGCCGCCGCCATCGTGGCGGCCGCAGACCATCGGCTGGCCGGTGGCGGGCGCGATCGTGCTGGCGCTGGTGGCTTTGGCGGCATGGCGCTGGTGGCGCCGCTATCGCGCCAACCGCTACCGTCGCGAGGCCCTGGCCGAACTGGAGCAATTGCGTGCCGGCATGACCGCGTCACCGCAGGCGCGTGCGCACGCACTGGCCGCCATGGCGGAACTGCTCAAGCGCACCGCGCTGGCGGCGTGGCCGCGCGCCCAGGTGGCCAGCATGGCCGGCGCGGAGTGGGCGAAGTTCCTGCAGGCCAATGCGGGCAAGGCCGGCGCCGCGGTGCCGGTGCTCTCGACGCTGGTCAACGACGCGCAGTACCGCGATGCCGGGGCGCTCGCGCAATGGCCAGACAGCCAGGTAGCGGCCACTGCCGCAGCCTGCCAGCAATGGATTGCGGGCCACCATGTACCAGTTTGAATATCCGTGGCTCTTCGTGCTGCTGCCGCTGCCCTTGCTGCTGTGGTGGCTTCTGCCGGCGTATCGCGAGGAAAGCCCGTCGGTGCGCCTGCCATTCTTTGGCGAGGTGGCCAGCGCGGCAGGGTTGAAGCCGGCGCCCGGCGCGGTCGTGCCGCGCAGCAACTGGCTGCAGCGCCTCCTGGCGCCGCTCGCGTGGGCGCTGCTGGTGATGGCGCTGGCGCGGCCGCAGTTCCTGGAGGCGCCGATCGAGAAGGTGCTGCCCGCGCGCGACCTGTTGCTGGCGCTGGACCTGTCGCAGTCGATGGACACGCGCGACTTCCGCGACCCGGCCGGCGCGCTGATCCCGCGCGTGCAAGCGGTGCGCGAGGTGGTCAGCCGCTTCGTGGCGCGCCGCCCCGGCGACCGCATCGGCCTGCTCGTGTTCGGCGATGCACCGTACCCGCTGGCGCCGTTCACGCTGGACCACACGCTGGTGCAGACCATGATCAAGGACCTGCTGCCGGGCATGGCGGGCCCCAGTACGGCGCTCGGCGATGGCATCGGCCTGGGCATCAAGATGTTCGACCAGAGCCAGACACCCGAGAAGGTGCTGATCGTGCTGACCGACGGCAACGACACCGCCAGCAAGATGCCGCCCGAACGCGCCGCGGAAATTGCGAAGCAGCGGCATGTGATCGTGCATACGATCGGCATCGGCGATCCTTCGGCCGCGGGCGAGCAGCGCGTCGATCTGGGCGTGCTGCAGCGCATCGCCGCATCGACCGGCGGACGCTACTTCTTCGGTGCCGACCAGGCGGGACTGGAGAGCATCTATGCGACGCTGGACCGCATCACGCCGCACAACCACAAAACGCTGTCGTGGCGGCCGCGCCGCGAGTTGTTCATGTGGCCGCTCGGGGCCGCGGTGGGCGTAGTGCTGGTGTACCAGCTCATCATGGCGCTCTGGTCGGCGTGGCTGTCGCGTCCGCGCCGGGGTGGCGTGCGGCAGCCAGCGGCGGAGGAAGCGTGATGCACGCGCTGGCGGACTTCCACTTCCTGCGCCCTTGGTGGCTGCTGGTGCTGATCCCCGCGGTGCTGCTGGTCTGGGCCGTGCGCCGACGCGGCGATGTACGGCGCCGCTGGCGCGACGCCATCGCCCCGCACCTGCTCGACGCCTTGATGGTGGGCGAGCGCCGCCGGCTGGCCATCCGCCCCGTGCACCTGACCGCGCTGCTGCTTGCGCTCGGCGCCATCGCGCTGGCCGGGCCCAGCTGGGAGCGCGAACGTCCGCCGTTCCTCGACGACAAGGCGCCGCTGGCGATTGCCGTCGACCTGTCGCCGACCATGGATGCCATCGACGTGAGTCCGACGCGGCTCGAACGCGCGAAGCTCAAGGTCAAGGCGCTGCTGGCGCGCCGCGACGGCGGGCGTACTGCGATCTGGGCCTATGCCGGCTCCACGCACCTGGTGCTGCCGCTGACCGACGACGCCACGCTGCTGCAGACCTTCGTCGATGCGCTGCAGACCCGCATCATGCCCGCGCCCGGCAGGGACACCGCGCTCGCGCTGCGCACCATCGATGCCGCGCTCAAGCATGAAGATGTGCCCGGCACCATCCTGTTCCTGACCGATGGCGTGGAGAACGCCGCCGTGCGCGCGTTCAAGGCCCAGGTCAGCAGCGGGCGCAGCCAGCCAGTGGTACTGGCGATCGGCACCGAACGCGGCGGCCCGCTGCGCAGCGGCACCGAAGGCTTTGTCGAGAAGGACGGCGTGCGCGTGTTTGCGCGCATGGACATGGCCGCGCTCAAGCGCTTTGGCGACGACACCGGCGTGCCGGTCGCCACGTTCACGCCCGATAGCGACGACGACGTCGCCTGGGTGCAGCGCCACGTGCAATCGCACCTGGCGCAAAAGCAGTCGGCCGACAACACGCGCTGGAAGGATGAAGGCTGGTGGCTGACGATCCCGATCGCACTGCTTGGCGTGTTGTGGTTCCGCAAGGGCTGGGCCGTGCGCTGGATCACCGGCGTTCTGCTTGCCGCGATGCTGGCCGCGCCGCCGCAGGAATCTTGCGCGCAGGCATCGGCACCCGATGCCGACGCGCCGCGCGCACGGCGCTTTGTCGACCTGTGGCTTACGCACGACCAGCAGGGCCGCCGCGCGTTCGAGCGTGGCGATTTTGCCGCCGCCGCAGCGCTGTTCGATGACCCGATGTGGCGCGGCGTGGCGCAGTACCGCGCGGGGCAATACGCGCAGGCGGTGCAGAGCTTCGCGCTGATCGACTCGCCCGAGAGCGACTTCAACCAGGGCGATGCGCTGGCGCGGATGGGCAAGTACAAGGACGCGGCGGCGCGCTACCGGCAGGCCCTGAAGCACCGCCCGCAATGGCCCGCGGCCACGGCCAACCTGGCGCTCATGGAAAAGCTGGCGGCCAGGGCGGACAAGCCAAATGAGGGCGAGGAGCCGCCCGACATCAAGCCCGACGAAGTCAGGTACGACAGCGATTCCAAGCCGCCCGAGGGGGAGGGCAAGAAGCGCGAGCCGGGCGCGGTGGAAAGCGCCGACACGTGGATGCGCGCAATCCAGACCACGCCGACGGAACTGCTGCAACGCAAGTTCGCGCTGCAGAGCCAGGCACAGCCCGGCGCCGGAGCCAAGCCATGACGCGCGCGGTTCGGGGTCTCGGCATCTGGTTCATGGGCCTGATGATGTGGCTGTCGAGCGCGCTCGCGCTGGCGGCCGATCCTCTCGTGCGGGTTAGCGTCGCGGCGAAGCAACCAATACTGCCGGGCCAGCAGATCAGCCTCGACGTAACCATTCTGGCTCCCAATTTTTTCCTGTCGGCGCCCGTCTTTCCGACACTGCAGGTGCCCGGCGCAATCGTCACCATGCCGGACGACCGCGGCCAGAACACGGTGGAGACCATCAACGGCGCGAGCTACGCCGGCATCCGCAAGACCTACCTGTTTGCCGCGGAGCAGGGTGGCGAGTTCCAGTTGCCGCAGGTCTCCATCGCCTTCACCTATTCCGGTGATGACGGCAAGCCGCGCCAGGGCAGCGTGACGCTGCCGCCCACCACGATCCGCGCCACGGGCGCTGCCGGCGCGCCGGCCGGTGCCGCGCTGCCGGTGGCGCGCCTGAACGTCACGCAGCGCTTCGACCGCCCGGTCAGCGGTCCGCGGGCGCAGTTCCGTTCCGGCGACGCGCTGGTGCGCACCATCACCACGTTCGCGCCGCAGACGCAGGCCATGATGATCCGGCCGCCGAAGATCGAGGCGCCGTCCGGCGTACGCGTGTTCGCGGGTGATCCGCAACTCAGCGATGCCGCGCACGACAGCGCCGGCAATACGGGCGGCAGCCGCACGGACCGCATCACCTACGTGTTCGAGCAATCGGGCACCTATACGCTGCCGGCGATCAAGGTGGAATGGTTCGATCCGGTCACGCGCAAGCCCGGCGAATCGGAAGCGCCCGAGGTGAAGGTGGAGGTGGCCTCCGCGCCGGCTTTGACAGGACTCTCGCCGACCGGTCCTCACGCTGCGCCGTTGCCCGGAAAGGGCGGCACCGCGTGGCGCCTGTGGCTGTGGGCAGCTGGCGGCGCACTGGTACTGCTGCTGGCGTGGGCACTGCTGCATTGGATGCGGCCGCACGTGGCGCGGCTGCGCCGGATGCTTGCGGCACGGCGCAGTGCCAGGGCTGCCGGAAGCGAGGCGCGGCTTGCGGCGCTGCTGCAGGCCTGCCGCGCGAACGAAGCGCCGGCGGCCTATCGCGCGCTGGGCGTGTGGTCGCGCACCGCATGGGACAAGGCGCCGGCTGACTGGGTGGCCGGCACTGGCGATGCGGCGTTGGCCGCCGCCATCGATGCGCTCGAACGGCGACTGTTCGGCGCCGTTGCCAGCGCCGGGCCGTGGAGCGGCAATGAACTGGCGGCGCTGTTGTCGAAATACGCCGCCCGACATCGGTCTGTCCCGCTGCACCGTGCTTCGCCGGCAGCGCTGCCGCCGCTCAACCCCTGAGACCTGCTGGCCGAACCGCCGGGATCGACTATGATGGGCGCCTCGCCGTCAGCCTGCCTGGGATCGACGACCCTCTGGTGCGTCTGGCGGCGGTTTTCCGTCCACTCTGCCCGATGCCGCCATGGCCCGTCTTCAACTCGACCTTCCCGACGACCAGTTCTGCTATTCGACGCACATGACCGTGCGCGTCACCGAGATCAATTCGGCCAACCACCTGGCCAACGATGCGATGATCTCTATGATCTCCGAGGCGCGCGCCCGCTTTCTCTATGAGTTCGGCAGCGAGGGCGACAGGGTGGAGGGTCTGGGCATCATCGTCACGGACCTGGCCACGATGTACCGCAATGAGGCGCATGCGCGTGACCAGTTGCTGTTCGAAGTCGGCGTGATGGATTTCAACAAGTATGGCGGCGACATCATCTTCCGCATCACGCGCCCGCAGGACGGCGCGCTGATCGCCATGGCCAAGTCCGGTTTTGTGTTCTTCGACTATCAGCAGAAAAAGGTGATGCCGATGCCGGCCGGTTTCGCCGGCCGCTTCCCCAAGGTCAACTGGGTCGGCTGAGGCGGCATAAAAAACGGCCGCGCAAGGCGGCCGTGGCAGCTTTTCAGGTCGTGCGGCGCTGGCCTCAGACCTTGCGCTCGCCGCCGAGCGCCTCGGTCAGGTCGCCCAGCATGCCGGCCAGTTCTCCGGCCATCATCGTGAAGTCGGCGTCGAAACGCTCGTCTTCGTCGTTGCCGGTGTTGTCGGCCTGTTCCTTGATGACGTCCAGCGGCGCCACGCGCTTGATCGCGAGCGAGTCGGTCAGCACGAACGACACGCGGTCGTTCCAGGTCATGGCCAGGCGCGTGCAGCGCTTGCCGCCGGAGATATGGCGGCGCAGGTCTTCGGCATCGAGCGGATGGCGCACGTAGCGCACCGTAGCCTTGCTTTCGGCGCCGGACTGGAGTTCGATCTCCTGGTCCACCGTGAAGCCGGCGGGGGCGACATCGGTGGCCAGCCAGTCGGTCATGGCCGCCACCGGCGACTGGTTCACGTGCAGGTTCGCGAGCGGCAGCGGGTCCAGTGCCTTGAACAGCATGCCGCGCACCTCGTCGGCCTTGGCCGCGCTGGCAGCGTCGATGGCCAGCCAGCCGTTGGCCGGGTCGATCCACACGCGCGTGTCGCGGCGGATGCTGAAGGCGCGCGGCAGCAGTTCTTCGGTGACCTGCTCCTTCAGTTCCTTCATTTGCTTGCGGCCGGGCTTGTAGCCCTGCTGCTCTTCGATCTCGGCGGCGCGCGCCTTGGTGACCTGGTTGACCACGGTGGTGGGCAGCAGCTTTTTCTCGGTGCGCAGCGTCAGCAGCATCTGGCCGCCCACGGTGTGGACCAGCTGGCCGTTGTCGCGCGGCGAGGCCCAGCCCTGGGTCTGCATTTCAAGGCTGGTGCCGGGGAAAAAAGCGTGTTTGGCCAGGCTGGCTTCGACTTCGTCGGCGCGGGGCGACCATGGAGCGGAAAAACGGTGGAGCTGGAGGTTCTTGAACCACATGGGATGAATTCGGCCGGATGAAAGGGACGAATTCTAGCCGGTCGCCGCGATGCCGCCTGAAAAAGAGCGGCGGCATCGCGCGGTGGTGCGCTACAGATCGAGCCTGGTGATCTTGCTGCCTTCCAGGCTCAGCCCGGCCATCAGGCCGGCATTGGTCATGACGAAGCCGACGATCGGGGATTGCGCGGTGTTGGTGTCCAGCACGCCGTTGGCGCCGATCGTGGCCAGTGCCACGGTGGCATCCACGCCGGCGGTCCAGCCATTGCTGCGCACGAACTTGTCGTAGGCCTCGGGCGTCAGGAACATCAGCACGATCGACTTGGACTGCGCGCCGATCTGCCAGCCGACCGAGCCCGCGACCAGGCGATAGTAGCCGTGCGTGGCGCCGCCCGAGCGTAGCGCGCCGTCGCCATACTCGCCGCCGACGACGAAGCCCGCCGACAGCGTCTTCGGGAACACCAGGATGCCGCGCGCCTTGTTGGCAAGCTCGCGCGAGCCCTTGACGCTGCCGTACAACTTGCCGAGCGTGGCGTCCACGCCCGAATCCAGTTCACGCCGCCGCGCGGCCTTGTCACTGGGCGCATCGGGACCCGTGGTGGTGCAAGCCGCCAGTGACAGGCTGCCCAGCACGAGGCCGGCACTGGTTTGGAGGAATGAGCGGCGCTTCATAGGATCTCCTTCTGCTTGTTTGTGTTCTTTGAAGCATAGTGCCCGGCTGCTTACGGACCAATGGTCGACCGCCTGCAACCCGTTGAAGTCGTTTCCATTTGTTAATGCTGTGGCGTATGGTCGACTTTGACCCTGCAAGGGTGCAGATGCTGCGGTACAGTCCCGACGCATGAAGACGATCTTCCATGCCCCCAAACTATCCATCCTGATGCTTGCCGCGCTGCTCGGCGCCTGCGGCTCGCATCCGCCCGCGCCCGATGCGGGCGAGGCCGCCAGCGCCGCCAGCTCCGCCAGCGCGAGCACGGAAGCCAGCAACGGCTGGCAGGCGCTGCGCGCCCGCTACATGGATTGCGTGCAGCACCAGGCCGACGCAGGTGTGTCCGGCAAAGCGCAGACGAAGGACGTGGTGTCCTCTGCGCTGACGGCGTGCAACGGCGAACTGAAGGCCATGCACGATGCCTTCGGCACCTATCTCGGCAGCCAGATGTCGTCCTCGCACGGCAAGTCAGGTGCGCGCCAGGCGGCCGACCGCGTCACCACCGACACGCGCGAGAAGGCGCGCGCCTACCTGACGAAATACGTCGAGCGCGAGCGCTATATCGCGCGCACGCAGTAATCCGCGATCGCACCTCGGACGGCCGGCTGCCGCTATAGCATTTCAAGCGGCGCGGGCCCGCTCGGCGGCGGGAACAGGCGGTCGAGTTCCAGCAATTGTTCGGGCGTGAGCGGGTGCTGCAAGGCGCCGAAATTCTCGGTCAGGCGGTCGCGGTGTCCGGTCTTGGGAATCGCAATGATGTCGTCGCGCGCCAGCAGCCACGCCAGCGCGACCTGTGCCGGCGTCATGCTGTTGGCCTGCGCGAAACGCACCAGCTTCGGATGCCGCGCGAGCCGTGCCTGCTCGATCGGCGAATAGGCCATCGCCGGCACGCCGCGCGCATGCATCCAGGGCAGCAGGTCCCATTCGATGCCGCGGCGGGTCAGGTTGTAGAGCAGCTGGTTGACCGCAACCTGGTCGCCGCCGGGAACCGCCCACAATTCCTCCATGTCGGACAGGTCGAGGTTGCTCACGCCATAGTGGCGGATCTTGCCGTCGCGCTGCAGGTTCTGCAGCGCCTCAACGGTTTCCTCCAACGCGATGCCGCCGCGCCAGTGCAGCAGGTAGAGGTCGAGGCGGTCCGTGCCAAGCCGCCGCAGGCTGCGCTCGCACGCGGCCACGGTGCCGCGCCGGCTGGCGTTGTGCGGGTAGACCTTGCTGACCAGGAAGACCTCGTCGCGCCGGCCGGCGATGGCTTCGCCGATCATCTCCTCGGACTCGCCCTCGCCGTACATCTCCGCGGTATCGATCAGGCTCAGGCCCAGGTCCAGGCCCAGCCGCAGCGTGGCAATTTCCTCGGCACGCGCGGCGGGATGTTCGCCCATATTCCACGTTCCCATGCCAAGCGCGGGCACGCGCTCGCCATCGGGCAGGGTGACATGTTTCATGGTGGCTATTCCTTAAGGCGGGCGGTGCGGGGGGCGGCACACGCTTGCGCTGGTTAACAAGCCATCAATCTACAAGAACATGAGCGGGGGATTAAGGGGGGAATAGTCGGGTCAGCCTGTACGTGGCGAGGGCGATGCACGGGCCCTGGGGTGGGGGGGGCCGCCCCCCCCCCGGGGGCGCGGGGGGCCCCCCCCCCCCCCCCCCCCCCCCCCCCGCGGGCA